>CAZRXE010001808.1:0-3333 GCA_964603695.1 uncultured Heliomicrobium sp. | reverse complement strand
ACCCGTCGTAGTGGAATAGCAGCTCTTATCGTGAAGCCCAATGACGAGGCGATTGTTTTGGTACTCAGTCTCAATCAGCGGAATCTGTGGCAGCGCGGGGTGAGGAATATTCGTCTGAACGACCGCATCATTCAGCGTAATGTTGAGCAAATCGTAATAGCCCTGTGCGGGAGACCGCGTGAATTGCGGGTTGCCAGTCAAAACTCTGACGAGGTCTTCTGTCAGCCCCTTCGAGCAGGTGACGCCAATGTTCAGGCCGGACGCAGGAAAGCTGATTACCTTCAAATTATCCTGCCAGTTGACTGCATATTGTTCATCGGTCCACCAGCGTTTGGCATCAAGCTTTAGCGAGAGCAGGTTGGAAGTGAAACATACCGACTCGACCACTTCGTGCGCTAGCAGGCTGTGAAGACCAAGTCCCATTGGCTGCTGCTCTTCTTCAATCTGTTGATCCCATCCTGATTCCCCGAGTTTGACGATAGCTTCAAAGTCAGCCTCATCACGCAGGCCACGACCATCATCCTGATAGATGAAACCGCTGTCATCGGTTGTGATCTGCACATTTCGTGCGCCAGCACGTTGCGAGTTTTGAAGCAGTTCGCTGAGGATTTCGCCGATGTCGCCTGTGAAAGCTCGCTTGATGCCAAGCCGCAGACGCATTGGATTGATAAGATCGGTAATCTGAGAGGAAGACATAAAGCATCTCCTTAAAGATGGAACGAGGGTTACGATTCCTCGATGAATTGCGGAAGTTGGTGATTGTCGTAATGCACGATGAAATCCATCAGGACTTCGGGCAGGTCAGCGACAGACTCGCCGGGAAATTCAATAAAGATTTGCAGAGGTACTCCGAACGACTGAGACAGCGCCTTTGCTGTCTTTCGATCAGAAGTACGGGCGTACTCAAGCGCGATGACAGTGTTTGGAATTGCTCTGGCAAGCGGACACGATCTGCTGAGTTCGTCAGTGCTGTCGGGTGCGCTGCCTTTGGGAATTTCCAGCAGCGGGTTCAGATCGCAGCGTTCGCGGACCGCGTTGATGTATTGCAGCACCAGAGAGAATTCTTCTTCGCCCATCTCAGTAACCTCAGTATGTGTTTGATGTCCGAATCCAAAATGCACGAAGATCCCGTTTCGGCTCGCCTCTCTGCCCACAGCTTCGTTTCCTTACCCTTGCATTACGGCTTCAATCAAAGAGCCATTCCTGTCCGGCTTCGCCTACCGCTTCTTTCCATCGCGTTTCAAACCATTCAAAGCCGTAGCGGGTTTTGGATTCGACGGCGGCTGGGGCGACTACGAAAAATTCCTCAACTGTTGGATAGCGGTCCGTCTTGCGTTCGCGCGCGTAGCCATATCTGATGTCATGTTCGACGCGAACTTTAAGATGTGATGACATCTTCTGGAAGCTTATGATCACCTCGGCCTGACATCCAGTCATCAACTTTTCCACGGCGCGATCAGCGCGGCCTGGCGCACGGTAGATGCGCCGCACGCGGTAGAGCGCGTATTCCGTCGTTTCCAATCGCCTTCTGAAAAGCTGCAATGCTTCGATGAGATGATTGTCGGTGGTGATCGAGCGGAGCGTGCGGTCACGATAGAGCGTGTTGCGTGGGTTGAGGGCGAGACTTTGATGTTCGAGCAGCAGCGCCTCAGCGACCTGCTCAGGAAACTGCCGCATCCGCGCGATGCCATCTTTCTTAAGCGCGTTGAAGGGGCAATAAACACAAGCCGACTTCTGCCACGTCTCGCCGGTAATCTCTTTCAGATATTGCTGGCATCGTTCACGCGACCAGCGCCAATCCGAAAGCGGATACCAACCTTGTCTCAGGGCGGTGTCGTATTTGGCTGCGCGGATGATTCGTGACTCTTCATCGCAGTTAAAGCCGAAGGCAACTCGCACCTGTTCCGGCTCGCGTTCGGCAAAGGCGTGTTCGCTCTTCACAATACGTGATTGCTCATCCACGTTGTAACCAAGTGCGTGGAGGTAGGATTGGCCAGATAATTCCTGTGCCAGCCAGGTCTCTATCACCCAGGCTTTGAATTTCAAGCTGCAACGGCGTTCACCAGAAAACTGTGGAACCGTGCCGACGGCTCTTAACTCTTCGCTGAGCGTGTACGCACCCTGCAGATGAATCTCGAATGGCCTGCGCGTGTCGCTGAGGACTTTAATGCCATCAGCTTCCAGATGACCGGCACGTGCGACCTGCACATAGCGAATACGATGGCGGCGCAGACGAGGCAGTAAATGCTCTTCGCATAGGTTTTTCGTATCGGGGTACTCGCCTCCAGTTTGTGAGGTGACGACAATCAGATCGTGTTCGAGATTGAAATCGCGCGATTCAGGCTCTTCCAGCCAGCGCAGCAGAAGGGCGGACGATTCCACGCCCATCCCAAAACTGAGGACAATCTTCATATGCGACCATCTTGTCGTTGGAATGGGATGCCAGCAGCATTTCGCAGCGAACTGCTTACTGACCGTAGCCGAAGGGAATCCATCGGAGTGGGTCGGGTGGTAGCGCCCCGCGTTTTAAGTTGAAGATCCACCAGCCACGCGCCGCCGTTGTCAGTCCGCCTTTCCGTCCCCATTCACGGTAATGGTTGAATTGCGAGTGGTGTTCAATATGACATTGCTCATGAACTTCAACCGTCTTATCCCCGCCTTCTGACTTCAACGTTGGATGGTGCTGATTAACTTTGTCGTTTTGGCGAATAGGGCGATGGCAAAGAACGCAGTTGCGTTCACGATGATTTAGAGAGGAACCAGAGGTTGTCGAACACACGTCTCCCTCCTGTGCTGACGCAGGGTCGCACCGGCAAATAAATCTCAATACAATTTGGTTTGTAGTAAGGGTGTGGCTCAGTCAGTCTGAGCTTCCGGGCGGGCTTTGCTGACAGCTTTCTTTTTGCTCTTATCATCAACCGTCAATGACGGCGCTGATCGCTCTTTTTCATAAACGGCAGGTTTCTTTGACGACCTGCCGCTACGCACTACTTCCAAATACGCCTCGTGCGCGGGCCTGTATTTTTTCGGACTCAGTTCAGCACGCACTTCGGCGTCAATGAGCGCGTGATTGATCCCACGATCTTTGCTCAACTGGATGACCAGCTTTTGATCTACTCGATTATTCTTATATTGGTTGGCTCCTAAGTGAGCGAAGGAACAAAGCATCAGGAACTGCGCGAGTTCGCCATCGTTCAGCGCAGCCAGTTTGCGGAGCGCAGCCGCTTCATCAAATCGTAGCTTCTTTGTCTCATCTTCTCCCCAGCCGAAGACTTCGCAGATTATCCTCTGATGCTCGGCGGGAATGCGCCGGAAGAACTCTTTGACAGCTTC
>CAZRXE010001807.1:0-6843 GCA_964603695.1 uncultured Heliomicrobium sp. | reverse complement strand
GCTTGTCGCCGATTGGCCGCAATGGGTTGAAGACGAATTGATGGGTAAGCTCGGATTGGCGAATTGGTCGCCCAAACAGCTTGCGCCAATCCCATTCATCGGAAGCGGCAGGCCGAAAGTGATCAAATGGGCAGGCGGACGTTTGCCGGTTCATTTTTGGCTCGTGTCGGTTGTTGATTGGTTTAGCGGTATCAGAACCATCACGATTGATAGCCGCGAAGTGTTTGTCGGCGACATCAGCGCCGCCGAACTGAATCTAACTCTGGTTTGCGACGCCAATGCGCGCTCATCGCAGCATCAATTGCTGGCGCAATCGGCATTGGCTCTGGCCGCCGCCGGCTCGCAAATTCTTCGAGCAACTATTATGGCTTGGTCTTTGGATCGGGATTTGGCTCGGTCTGTGGCTCGGTATTTGGATCGGTCTTTGGCTCGGCCTTTGGATCGGTCTTTGGCACAAAATTTGTTGGTCGGCACGGTCTCAGTTCCTTTGCAGGTTTCTACAATCAAAGCCGGCTCTCTGCTACAGAAATCGGCGGCGACCGAATGGCTGGCCTCTCAACCTGAGCGTGAAGACGAGCGATTGAACACCATCGCCCAACTACAACCTTTTCTGAACGCCGAAGACGATTGGACGCGGCTGCTGGCGATCAACAATCTGATTACGCTGAGCGCCGGGATGCCGGAACTGGTTGCGGAGCGAAACCGGCTCTGCGACAAAGCGATGACGACGCCGGACGAATTCACCTTTCCCGCCGAATTGCGCGAAGCCACACAGGACAAAGAATGGTTCAATCTGCCGGAAATCATCGCCATCATCTTCCTGCATGAACCCGACAAACCATTCCTGAAGCCGAAATGGTTTGATCCGAAAAGCGAAGAGTCGAAATTCTTCCTTTCGCCGCCGCGCGATTTCTTTGGGCTGGCGGCGGAAGTGCTCGACCCGGAAGGCAAGACGGAACTGGCTAAGTGGCGTAAGTGAGGGCGAACACACCGGAAGCTTCAAAACAAAGAATCAAGCACTGCCTGACTGTCGGTTTCCGGATTGAAGGTGACGATGCCTTCCGCGTTGGCGGCGCGAATCAAGCGGGCATCGGCGCTGACCAGAATCAAGTCGTGTCCGTCGGCTCTTAGTTCATTGGCTTTGTCGAGCGTGCATTGGAGGAGGATGGAATCGGAGCTGTTGAGCGAATGTTTCTCAATCCACTGCCAGGAAATCACCACCTGCGCCCTTGTCTGGTAGACCTTTTCGACATCTGCATTCTCGCTGATTTCCGAACGCAATTCAGATAAGACCTGACGATAGGCTCGTGCCGTGAGCACATCTTGATTCTTACGACGAACAAGGATCGAAACTGTTTCGCCAATTCCTTCGAGCAAGCACACGAGAAAGCGGGGAGACGTTTGCGCGAAAAGATGGTTGATTAAAGGTGTCCCTTTTTCGCCAACGTAGCGCTTGACAAGCGCGCTGGCGTCCAACCAGAAGAAGTTCATGACTATTCATCCTCGCGCATCTCGATCAAACCTTGACTGAAAGAATTACTGTCCGGGTTGACACCGCAAGCCGCAACCAATTGCTGAACCTGCTCCGCACCAATCGGCGTCTCGGTTGCGGAAAGCGCATCAAAGGCTTGATCCAGCAACGGGCGAAGTGATTCGTTCTCAGCCCGAACCCGTCTCATTCGGATTGCCCACCATTCTTCCTGGGTCAACGCCTCGTGCTGTTTTTTCTGATTCACTTCCTGTAACGCTTCATCAACCTCAGTTCGCAGCCAAATCAATTTCGCTTCAAGTTGCATAACAGTCATTACTGCCGACCTCCTGCGGCTATCATAAACTTCCGTTCAAACTCTTTGCCGGAACAGTTGGCCAGAACAGCCGAAATGTTGCAAACCTGTTCATCACGTTCGCGCGAGCGGGCGCGTCGGGCAGCCAGCGTAAAAGCGTTTGGGCAGCAGGCTTTCGCGTTTCATGACCACGCTGTGCGGGGCGACCTGGGTGTATGCGCCGATGTCCGCGCCGTAAAGCAGAACGGTGTTTTGTGTGACGGTGGCGTGCGGACGAATCCAGACGTGGTCTATTTTCAGCACGCGGTCTTCAAAGGTGTGCGCCTGGAATTGGCAACTGACCGTCGCGCCGTCCGCGAAATGCAGCATGTCCGGGTCAACCACTTGCGTGAAGCCGCGACCGAGCAGGACGCGCTTGCCGATGTCCATGCCCATCGCCCGCAAATACCACGCGAGCAGCAGCGTGCCTTCCAACGGCGCCAGCACGGGGCTGGCGAAAAACGCCCAGGCGACATAGAGGAAATCCCAGCGGCTGGTCCAGCAAGACCACAGCGGATGTGTGCCGGGGCGCACGCGGCCCAGCAAGCCCCATTTCAGCGCCAACACGAACAGGCAGAAAACCACCGCCATCCCGAAACCCGCGACGGGAACAACCACAAGGCGGAAGATGATTTGCGGGCTGAGTCTTGCCGCCACGGCCAGCAGCCGATACCACAGCGGCAGCACCAGCACGGGCACAACCGGCAAGGCGAAGCGCAGCAATTCCCAAAAAACGCGGTTGACGTAACGAATCGGCGTCGGATCGTGCGTCAGGCTGCGGTCGCATTCGACGACTTCGCGGCGCGGCAATTCAAACAGCGGATGCCCAAACCACGAAGAGCCGGGGCGAATCAGTTGGTCGTCGGCCACGGAACTGACGCCGATCAAAATGTCGTCCGGCAAATGTTGGTCGGAGGGAATGACGACGTGATTGCCGAGAAAGGTGTTGTTGCCCAACTTTGTTGGGCGGAGCGTCACCGTGCCGCGATGCACCACAGGGCCGCCCAGATAAATGCCGTCGGCGAAAAAAGTCTCCGCGCCGATTTCGATGTGTTCGGGGATGACATCCGTGATGGTGCTGATTTCGGAACCGCGCCCGATTTTCATGCCGGCCAGCCGCAGCCAGACGGGCCAAAACAACGTGCCGCTGATCCAATCGTTGGCCGATTGCACCAAACCGGTTTTCAGCCAGACGCGCACATAGGCCGGATTCCAACGGCTGATTGTGCCGGTCGGCACGCGGCCCAATGCGCGCATCACCAGAGCTTCGAGCAAGAGCGTCAGCGGCGCGGGCAACACAACGTAAAGCAGCGCGGCGAGCAATAGTCCGACGTTGAATGAAGGCAGCGCCAGCCAATCCAGTGCGGCTTCGGCATCAATGCCGTAAGCCACGACCAGAATGACCACGGGCAATTCAAAGGGCAGCGCCAGCAAAACCGCCAGCGTGAAGCGCGCCAGCAAGGTCAGCACTCCGTGTTGAAACGGAGACAGCGTGCGTTCGTCGTTGGGAAGCGCGGGCGGCGCAGGCGCATCGGCGATGCGAACGGCGGGCACGCCGTGCCATTTTTCGTTGCGCCCAATGCGTTCGCCGTTCGAAAGCGACGACAGCGAAGTCAAATACGCGCCGGGTTCGAGCACGGTGTGACGGCCCAAGCCGGCGCGTATTTCCAGCGTGCTGCCCGCGCCGATGGTGATGGGGCCGACGACGATGTCGCCGTCTTCCAAATCCACCAGCCGCAAAGTCGCGTCCTGACTGAGCGTCACGTCATCGCCGATGTCCAGCAAATCCCAGCCGCCTTCGCGCAGGCTGACGCCGCGATGAATATGCACGCGCTCGCCGATGCGCGCGCCCAGTGCGCGCAGGGCGTGGATTTGAAAGACAGTTCCTTCCAGCAGCGTCCACGGAATCAAACGCGCGGTTTGTTGCACGCACCAGTTGCGCACGTAAAAGCCGCCCCAGGCCGGCGCGCGCAAGGCTTCGTAACGGCCAATGAACAGTTTTTTGACCAGCACCGCAAAGCCCACGGCCAGCGGCGTGTAAACCAGCAAGCCCAAAAACAACAGCAACGGCGAAAGCAGGAAAAACGGGACCAGGCCGAGTTTTTCGATCAGGTACGGCACGGCGTCGAAGGCCGCGAAATAGGCAAAAGTCGAACCGACCGCCAATTCGGCCAACAGCCAGGCGGTTTGCGCCAGCGTGGCCAGGACGGGGCGGCCTTGCGGTTTGGCGGAGGTATCGGCTTCGGCGATTTGCGCGACATCGGCTTCGGAATGCGCGCGCACGGCGAGTTGGGCGATGGTGCGCGCTTCGTAAAGATCGCGCGCGTCCACGAAGGCTGTTATCGGATCATCGCGCAAAACCGAAACCAGCATCGCCGCGTGCAGCGAATCGCCGCCCAGATCGTTGAAAAAATCGTCCTCGATGGAAACCGAATGCGGCAGTTTCAGCACGCGCCGCACAGCGTCGGCCAGACGCTGCTCCAAATCATTGCGCGGCGCGACTGTTGGGCGCGACGGCGCTTGGGCGTCCGCTTCCAGCACGGGCAAGGCTTTGCGATTCATCTTGCCGCTGACGGTGGTGGGTAACACGTCAATCACTGCAAAACGATTCGGAACCATATAGCTCGGCAAGACAGCCCGCAGCGAAGCTTTCAACGCTTCAAAGGACGGCGCAACGCCGTTTTCAGGCACGATGAAGGCGACCAGCCCCGCTTGCGCGCCCGCGCCCTGCACGCAGCAGGCGGCTTCGCGAACGCCCGCGCATTCGGCCAAACGCGCTTCGATGGCTTCGAGTTCGATGCGGTAGCCGCGCAATTTGACCTGCGCGTCAATGCGTCCGTGGTAAATGATGTTGCCGTCCGGCGCGAGTTCAACCAAATCGCCAGTGCGATAAATGCGCCCGAATTTCGGATGCACGGGGAATTTTTGCGCCGTCAATTCAGGGCGGTTGCGATAGCCACGCGCCAGCCCTACACCGCCCAAACACAACTCGCCTTGTCGGCCCGGCGGCACTTCTTCCAGGTTTTCATCCAGCACCCAGGCTTGCAGCCCGCGAATGGGTTTGCCGATGGTGATGGCGTCGCCGGGTTTGATGGCCGTGAAGGTCGCTGTCACGGAGCATTCGGTGGGGCCGTAGCCGTTGACCAGCAAGCGCCCGGCAGCCCAGTGATCGGCAATGTCCTGGGGCAGGGCTTCGCCGCCGACATAAACGAAAGACAGGTCAGGCAACTCCTTTTGCGGATCGTGACAGCCCAGAGTTCGCAGCAGCGTCGGCGGCGGACACAGCAGCGTGATGCGTTCGCGGCGCAACCACGGAACCAAATCCGGCCCCAGCCGCGCGGTTTCTTCATCCATCACCACCAGCGTTGCGCCCGCCGCAAACGCGAACCAGGTTTCTTCCACCGACGAATCGTAAGAAGGCGAAGAGTTCTGCGAAACGCGGTCTTCCGGCTTGAGCTTGAAAACTTCGCGGTCGTAATCCACCAAGTTGACGATGCCGCGATGTTCGATCATCACGCCTTTCGGGCGGCCAGTTGTGCCTGACGTGTAAATGACATAAGCCAGACTTTCGGGCGTCAGCCAAGCGGGAATCGGCGCGGGTTCGGGCGTGCCTTGTTTCAGCAACTGCGCGACGACTTCGGCAATATCAGCTACGCGCTCCGGCAACCAGCCGGCACGGCGCGCACGTTCCACGCCTTCGCTGTCCGTCAACAAAACCACGGCGTCGGCGTCCGTCAGAATGTCGCGGACTTGTTCGTCGGGAAACGCGCGATCAATGCAGGTGTAGGCGGCTCCCGCTTTCAGCGCTCCCAACTGGCTGATGTAAAGGTATTCGTTGCCGCGCGGCAACAGAATGGCGACGACGCATTCGCCTCCGACGTAAGCGCGCAAAAACACCGCCACGGCATCTGCTTGCTGGTTCAATTCTGCGTAGCTGAGTTGTCGCCGTTGCGGACGGTTTGCGCCCGGCGGAATGTCCAGCGCGATGCGCTGCGGATATTGCTGCGCGGATTGATCGAAAAACTGTTGCAGGAAAATCGGCGCGGCAACCGCGTGCGCATCGCGGCGGGTCAGGGAGCGGGCGAGTTGGCTCATAAAACTTGGGTGCCTTTGTTATGGAAATTCTTGAAACTCGAATTACGAGGCGCTCAGTGTAGCAGCCCGCCGCCCAGTCAATAAATGCGCCGGTCGAAACTTACGCCAGCGTGATTTGCATCTTCGTCACCGAAGCTGGCGCGAAGCTGTAAACCACAGTGCCGCCTTTGATCGTGGCTTGGGCGGGTTGCGGTTCCAGCGCGCGCGGATTGGCAAAACTGTTGTGTGCGTGAATGTCTTTGGTCGTTAGTGAAGTCACCTGCACTTCCTTGACCGTTGCGCCGTGCAAAGCGATTTCGGTTTCAAGCGCGGCGTTTGCGCCCGGCAAACCCGGATTCGTCACCGTCAACGTCAGTAGTTTGTCGCGCAGCGAAGCAGAGCCATTCAATCCGCGCAAAGTAGCCGCATTGCCGTTGCGAGTGTAAGGCAGGCGCGGAGCGGAAACGTTTGTGCGAACGGATTGTGCGCCTTGATGCGCGGCGTACATTTCAAAGACGTGATAGGTCGGCGTGACAATGAATTTGTCTTCGTGCGCCAAAAACAGTGCGGCCAGGCAATTGATTAACTGCGCGACGTTGGCCATTGCCACTTTGTCTGCGTGGCGGTGGAAGATGTCCAGTGTCAGGCCGGCAATCACTGCGTCGCGAATGGTGGATTGCTGGCCGAGCAAATGCGTCGGATGAACTTCGCTGCCCGGTTTGTACCACGCGCCCCATTCGTCCACGACCAGTTTGACGCGGTGTTGCCGGTCGAATTCGCCCATAATCGCCCAATGATCCGTGATGAGTTTTTCCATGACGTTGGCTTCATTGAGCAATTCGTACCACTCGTCGTTTGGATAATTGACTGCCGCGCCTTTGCCTTCTGTCCAGTTGGTGGTGCGCCCGCCGGAAGCGTTCCAGGTGTAATGATGCAGCGCCCAGCC
>CAZRXE010001806.1:0-1923 GCA_964603695.1 uncultured Heliomicrobium sp. | reverse complement strand
CGAAACGAAACAACAGATGGCGCGCGCTTTGAAATTCGATGGAATGAATCACGAGCAATTGAATCAAGCCGGCACCGCGCTAATGGCCGCGCTGAAAAGCGCCGATCCGCAAATCGAATTCGCCATCGCCAATTCGCTTTGGGGGCGGCAAGGCGTGAAATTCAACGAAGCCTTTCTGGCGCGCAACCGACAGTTTTTCAAAGCCGAAATCGCCACGCTTAACTTCGCCGATCCGTCGGCCAAAAACACCATCAACAACTGGGTCAGCCAAAACACGCAAGGCAAAATCCCCGCGATCATTGATCAGATTGACGCGCAAAAAGTCCTCTTCCTTATCAACGCCATTTATTTCAAAGGCCAATGGCAGAAAAAGTTCGACAAGGCGCTGACCGAAAACCAGCCCTTTCACCTGCTCGGCGGCAAGGAGAAATCGGTGCCGATGATGTCGCAATCGGGCAAGTATCTGTATCAACGCGGCGACAAATTTCAGGCCGTCAGTCTGCCCTACGGACAGGGCGGCAAGCAGATGATTTTGTTTCTGCCGGATGAAAGCTCTTCGCTGAGCGAGTTTTTGAAAGGCTTCAGTTATCAGCAGTGGGAACAATGGATGCGCGCGTTTCGCAGCACGCCGGGCGAAGTCAAAATCCCGCGCTTCAAGCTGGGTTATGACCGCAATCTGAACGACGCACTGAAATCGCTGGGAATGGAAAACGCCTTCAGCGAAGCCCGCGCCGAATTCAGCGGCATCAGCGAGGCGCAAAAACTGTTCATCTCCGAAGTCAAACACAAAGCCATCGTCGAAGTGAATGAAGAAGGTACGGAAGCGGCTGCGGCGACGTCCGTCGGTATCAGCGTGACTTCGGCTATGCCCACGCAACAACCGTTTCGATTCATCGCCGACCGGCCTTTCCTGATGGCGATTCGCGATCAACAGACGGGCGTGATTCTGTTTCTGGGCGCGGTCTTCAGCCCGATGTAATTAAAGACCCGGTAAATCCAAAATAGGAAATGAAAACTGCCGCAACTGCGAACGCGGTCTTTTGGCAGTCTTCATTTCCTATTCTGCTTTTTCAGCAAGCTTGTGATTGGCTTGGCGGCTCAGGGGCAAAAACCATGATTATTTGTGATGTCTCGGTCTTCAATCAGAAATTCAGGTCCCAGCGGTGTGGGCCGCAACGAAGCTCTGCCCAGGCCCAGCGGGGCAATCACGCAACTATCAACCACGGCGGATATCTGAGCGTTTTCCAGCCTCAGCAAGCAACCGGTTCGGTGAATCTCTCCAACGCCGCTGATGGTGAACCCATTCGTTCCGCAACGAACAAATTCGTACTCTCCGTTCAGCGAATCAAACCGCAGCGAGTCGCCGCTCCGGTCATCCTGCAAGATCACATCAAAACTCCTTCGCGTCGGATCTTCCACTGCCAGGTAATACGGGTTCACTTGCAACTGGGCGAAGACATTCCAACTGGTAGCGCCGACGTGCAGGCGACGATGGTAATGGAAGACTTTTTCTCCTGTAATTGGGTCTGGCGGAGGGTTGAAACCCGTAGTCAGTCCATCGTGACAAGCCGCCGGAGTGCCGTTGCCGCCGCCCAGTTCAGAGGCGAAGGCGTCGAACCTTGTGCCGATTAATCGGTCTTTGTAAGACTCCGGCAACTGCGCCTTGCGAAGCTCGGCGCGGATGTTTGCCGATCTGCTTACCTGACGGGCCAATGCCTGCGCTACGGCGAAGTGGCCCAAACCTTCAAACCAAACGCCATCCAAATCATTATTGAAATCAACGCCTGAGAAATCGTGGTGGGAGTTGGCATGATTCTGCTCCACGCAGGCAAGCACTTGCGGATGCAACCCTTGTGTGTTCGGGATGGCCATTACCGCCCAGGCTTGCACGTCAACCGGAATGACGCCGGGGTGATCAGCAAC
>CAZRXE010001805.1:0-2122 GCA_964603695.1 uncultured Heliomicrobium sp. | reverse complement strand
AGGCTTTTACGGCGAAAAGATTAAAAGCGGATTCCCGATCAGCCTGGAGTTTCAGTGGAGTATGAACGAAAAGCGTCTTTCAGCAGCAGGTAAAGAATGACAGCCAGCACTGCGAAAAACAAAAAGATGACGATGATTTTGATAACGCCGAAAATCGTCGAAGCGATTAACAAGCCGCGGCGAAGGCTTTCCGCCGCCAGCAATACGGTTGTTACCATCGAAGCCAACACCGCCAGTAATTTGAATAACCAGGCAAACATTTTTTTCTCCCAGGAGGCAGACAGCGTTGCCGTCCGCCGCGCAAATTATTCTTCGCGGCTGACCAAAGCCTGACCGGAAGATTGAAACTCGATGTTGCCGATTGCGGAACGTAAGACGATGACCGGCGAACCGGACGAAACGTTGTGCTCCACGGCCAACTGCCGCTGCCGACTCGGCAGATTCAAATCCTCGAACCCGCGAATGCGAATGCGACCGTTTTCAGTGCCGGCATCCAATTTGAAGCCGCTGTCTTCAGGAAGTGACAAGCGTATGCGCCCGCGTTCGGTCACGGCTTTGATGTTCCCCGCCGGCTTTTCATCCGTTTCCAGACTGATTGCGCCGGAAGAAGTCTTGACCTGAATCGGGCCGCGAAAACCGCGCACTGTCACGTCGTTAGTCGTTTCGATTTCGGCTGCGCCAGTGATCTCCTCGAGTTCGATGGTCGAGTTTTCCGAATTAATCTTCAACGCGCCGTGAATGCGATTGATTTGCACGCGCTCGGAGGAGTTTTTGATGGTCAGATCGCCCACGATGTTTTCGGCTTCGATGCGCGAACGTTCGGCATTGATCGTCACAGCGCCTTTGATTTGCTGCAAGTCCAAGCGGCTGTTGCTGACCGAATCCAGTTTGACGAGCGGAAGCTTGGCGGCGACAGGCTTGTCTTGCGCCTGCTCGATTTCGCTCAGCGTCAGGCGAACGCCACTGACCTGCGCCAGCACAGGGCCGGAAGACTGTTCGACTGAAATGTTGCCGCCGTGCGCATCGAACCTGATCGCACCGGTAATTTCCCGTAGCGAAAGATTGCCGCGCGCATTGCTGACGCTGACTTCGCCTTGAATGCCGCTCAGTTCCACAGCGCCGCGCGGGTTTTCAATCAGCACTTTGCCGATGTTGTTCAGCACTTCGATCCGATCAGCATTGCGAATGACCTGCGCGCCTTGCAAGCCGCTGAGTTTAACTCTGCCGTTGATTTCGTTCGCTTCCAGACCGGCGCTGAATTGCGAAGGGAGCGTAATGATAAGCGTGCCGCTGTAATCGTTTTGAAGGCCGTTGGCCATCAAGCCGAATTGAATGTTTTTGCCGGAAGGTGTCGCCTGCAAATGCAGACTTTTGGCAAGCTGATTGGCTTCTTCCTGATTATTGGCGCGGATGCGTTTGACGAGTCTCGCGATCGGTTCGGCTTGCGGCTGCGCGTGGATTTCGACATCGCCTTTGAAATTGGCGACCAGCAAGCGCGCATCGGATGAAAGCACCAACGTTTGTGGAGGTTCGTCTTCGATGGCGAATTCACTGCCGAAAATTCCCAGATTGCCTAAGTGGCCGAGTCTGATTTCAAAGCCGGAAAGGTATTGCCTGTTTTTGGCCAGGAAATTCGAAGCCAGTCCGCCGCCGACCATCAATGCCATCACGAAAACAGCACCAAGCGAAAAGGCGTGCGGGCGTCTCCCGTCTTCAGAATGGTGCAGGTATTGCCGCAACACGCGGCCAACCACCAACGCCAGTAGCAGCCAAAACCAATACTGCCCGAACAGCAACAACAGCGAACGCTCGCCCCGAAAATTGGCCGCCAGTAAAATGCCGCCAATCGCCGTAATCAACATTCCGCCGACTGGCGAACGCGGATGACGATCAATCAGAAATCCCGCCACGCGCACCAGTCCGCCCAAAATCAAAAATGCCGGCCACAGTTTCGTCAGCCATTGAAGGACGGTTGGACCACCGGGCGAGACGAACAGCAATACGCCCAACCCGATCAACCCAACTCCCAACAGCAATGCGGCAAGACGTTTGAGCATTTTGTTTCAAAGTGCCGAAAGTCAGCGATCAACCCTGCGTTCAGCGCGGACGAATTCGGTGGTGG
>CAZRXE010001804.1:0-3721 GCA_964603695.1 uncultured Heliomicrobium sp. | reverse complement strand
AGGAAGCGCCGTTCAATAACCAGGCTTTGCCAGCCGGGTTGAACTAGGTCGAGTAATTCTTCCAGTTCGTGTTGGATGGCGTTCGGGGCGGTGTCTGTTCCCGATTCCAGATACATCGCCGCGTGAATCACAGCTTTGCCGGCGGGCGCGAGCTTCGCCGCCGCCGAATGCACTGACAAGTACAACGGGCGATCAATACCCATCGCGAAGTTGTTTTGGGGACGCGGCAATCGCTCCAACGCAATGTCCAGACAGGCCGCTTTGACCGGAACGGCTTGTTTCGCCCACTCGCCGAGCGTGGTGTTTTCGCCGTTGGAGACCAGTTCGCAAGCTTCTTTCGGTCCGGCGGCAACGATGACCGCCGTTGCCGCGTGCATTGCGCCATCGGCCAAACGCACGCCCAGTGCACGCCCGGTTTGTGCGTCCCGCTCAATTCGGGCGACGCGCGCGCCAGCTTGAAGTTTCACTCCGGCCTGTTCGGCTTTGGCGCGCAAGCCTTCGACCAGCGTTTGCCAGCCGCCGTCCAGGTAGACCACGGATTCTTTCAGCGCCATTTGGAATTGCGCCAACGCCGACCCCGCGCTTTGGATTTCGGGCGCGTTGGTGTAAGTGCCCAGCCGGAAAAATGCCTGCACCAATTGCCGCACGTCCGGATGGCGAAACTCACTGTCCAGCCATTCGCGAACCGTCAACCGGTTGATTGTTTCCGGGTTTACTTTCGGTAGGGCGGTCATCAAACGCGCAACTTCGAGTTTGGCGGAAAGGCCGAACAAGCTTGTTGTCAGAAGCGTCCCCGCGCCGGCGGGCAAGGTATGTTTTTGTCCGCGCGCAATCGCCAGACTGCCGCTCACTTTCGGAGACGCGCCGGTGAAAGGCACGTTCAACTCTCGCAAGATCTTATAGCCCTGCCCGGAGCGATACAGTGCGTGCGGACCCAAATTGAAATGAATACCGTTCTTGGCGACGGTGGACGCGCGTCCGCCCAGGTTGTGCGATTTTTCAAACAACAGCACTTCGCGGCCCGCTTGCGCCAGAAAATTTGCAGCGGTCAGCCCAGCCAAACCTCCGCCGACGATGATGACTTTTTCTCTCATGTTTTGCCTCCTTGCTCGAATTCGTATTTCACTGTCATCACGAATGAGGCCGCCGAAAGGTTACAGGTCGCGAAAAAAGTTTGCGGCTTGCCGCGTCGTTCGCGATCAAAGAAGATAGTCGGCAATGGTGGATCACAAAGTTGATTACGTCGGAAATCAAACTTCTCTGGCGGCGCTGATCGAAAGGCTCAAGTCTGCGCCCGTGCTGGCGCTGGACATCGAAACCATAAATTGGTGGGATCGCGCGGCGGAGCGCGTGGCGTTGGTGCAACTGGCTTTTCGCGAAGAAGGCCGCGAGGACAGCAAGATTCAGGTGGCAGTTATTGACGCGCTGGCCGAATTGGATTTGAACCTGTTGCGCCTGCCGCTGGAACTGAGCCTGCAAATCAAGACCATTCACAACGCTGCTTACGACGCCGTGCGGCTGGCGCGGCATTTTCAAATTTTCACTTCGCCGATTCACGACACGATGCTGGCCGCGCGACGTGGCAAAGAAAAGAAATGCTCCTTACAGGCGCAGGCTGCCGCGCATCTGGGCATTTTGCTCGACAAAGCCGAACAACGCGGCGATTGGAGCCGCCGCCCATTGAGCCGCGAGCAATTGGATTACGCCGCGCTGGACGCCACTTGCACCTTGATGCTTTACGAAAAACAAATCCGGCGCGGTTTGCGCGGCGATTACGAAGTGCCGCGCCGAAGCGAAGCGCCTTCGGCACGACAATCGGCGCTTCCATTGTCGAAGCCTTCGTCCGGCGGCGAAAGTTTGCGCGTTCCCGTTGCGCCGGAAAGTTCGGATGTGCCGGTACTCGAATCGCCCACCACGACGGAACTCGATCCCGCCAGGCTGGCCCTGCTTGGAATCGTCAGCGAACTGGGCGGACGTTACAGCCCGGAGCAACTGGCGGCTTCGGTCGGCAGCGAACGCATCGGCGTGGCGGGCTGGATCGTGGACGGATTGATCGGCATTGACGCTGACATTGACGAAGAATCCGCGAGGCTGGGGATAGCGGCGCTGTGCGAAAGCGGGTTAATGCAAATCAGCACCTCGCGCAGGCTGGAAGCGACAACCGGCGGATTGGAATTTTGGCAGTGCCACAAACTGCCGCGTTGAAAAGCGACTTTAATGAACAGCGGTCTTGAATCCTTACTGGTGCGCGTTTAGTATGCGCCCACCTTCGCGGTTCAACTCGGTAAAAACAACTTGGGATAGAAGAGGTTTTATGAGACACCCAAACGCTGTATCTCTTGCCAAACGTCTGTTGGATGCTCGTTTACGCCGCCTGGCGATGGCCGATTCCGGTCCGCAGGCGATTGGATTGATTACTTCGGAAGAACTGGCCTGGGCGGCGGAAATTCTGGCCACGCATTTGGACGCCTGTTTGTGTCAGGGTATTCGCACTGATCTGAGCGAGGCCGTCGAAGAGTCGCTGGATTTCGCCATCCGCCGCGAAAAAGCTTATGAGCCGATTCCGCAGGGCGCTCGCTGGCACGGCGTGCTGGTGATGATGGAAGAGCAGGACGCAGACTAGTTCTGTCCGCCGCGCGTGTCGGCCAACAGCCGCTCCAACAATTCAATCTGCCGTTGTTGCAGTTCGATCAACGCAATCCAGTCGCGGTTGCGCAGTTCGTTGATCTTTTCCTGAATCTGCAAAATTTCCAGTTCGGCTTTGATGTTCACTTCATAATCGTGTTTCGCCTGCACGCGGTCTTTTTCCGCCATGCGATTCTGGCTCATCATAATCACAGGCGCTTGCAGCGCGGCCAGACACGACAACAACAGATTCAGCAAAATGTAGGGATAAGGATCGAACGCCCGCTGCGCCAGCACGAAGGTGTTGAACAGCATCCAGACGATCAGCAGGCCCAGAAAAATAAAGATAAACGTCCAACTTCCGCCGAACTTGGCCACCTGATCGGCAACGCGCTGGCCGAAGGTCAACTGTTCATCGAATTCGCGCAAAACGTTTCGCGCCACGCGGCCACGGTTGACGAACTGTTCCACGGCCTGACGTTCGTCGGGATGCAGGTTTTCGATCTCGGTTTCCAACAGTTTGCGCGCAATTTCAAGCCGATTCGTTTTCAAACTTTGATCCGTCATCTCGCCTCATTGTCGTTTCATCGAAATTGTGGTTTCGCCGGGCAGGGAAGGTTCAAACAGCGACAGGTTTTCGCTTTCAACCATTGACCCGGTGATTTCAAAAATTTCTTTCAGCCGCGCATCGGCCATCAACCGCCGCCAGGCTTCGTCGAATTCGGCAATCGAATCGAACTCCCAAAGTTCCAGGTATTCCTGCGCATCGCCGACAACACTGCGCCAGATGCCCCAGAATCGAAAGCCGTGTTCGCGAATCAACGGCAAGGTGCGTTCGGCAAAGGTCTTGTCGTATTCGGCCACGTGATGCGCACGCAGCTTGTAGGAAATCTTCAGTAAGATCACGGAATGCTCCTTTTACCAGGCCTTTCACCAAGAAAGATGTTCGGCTGCGTCCGCGCCGACCTCCCAACAGGTGATGCCGTCTTCGTGCAGACGGATGATATTGCTCATGCGCTGGGCTTGGGTACGGAAAGAAGGATGGCGGAGAAAACGACGGATGTAGTGAGCGGTTTCCAGCGGGGAAACATCAAGG
>CAZRXE010001803.1:0-4697 GCA_964603695.1 uncultured Heliomicrobium sp. | reverse complement strand
AGCCGGCAGCGGCTGCCCCAGATGCACGACATGTTCGTAGTATTCGGCGATGCCGACAATCGAAGCCGCCAGCGCGCCGAATGCATGCGAAAGCGCGGTTCGTTGAGGCATGGCCGTCATCGGCATCCAATAAGACATGGCTCCGCCGATCAACGAACCGATTACTAATCCGGCGATAATCAATTCGTAGCTGACGATTTCGTGTTTAAGCAGCGTGCCGACAATGGCGACCAGCATGCCGACGGCGGCGGCGTTCATGCCCATGCGGGCGGTTTTCGGATGGCTCAATCCTTTCAAACCGAAGATGAACAGAATCGAAGCCAGCAGGTAGGTCAACTCAATCCAGTATTCGCCAAGCATTAGTGTTTGCCCTCCTGCTTGTTGTCTCCGCCGCCGCCGATTTTGTCTTTGAACATTTTCAGCATGCGGTCGGTGATCATGAATCCGCCGACGACGTTAATCATCGCCGAAGTAACGGCGACGAATCCCAGCCAGCGGCTGACCTGGTTGTATTTCGCACCGGCCAGGACCAGAGAACCGACCACCGAAATGGCCGAAATGGCATTGGTCGCGGACATTAGCGGCGTATGCAGCAAAGGCGGCACGCGCGAAATGATCTGGTAGCCCAAAAACGCGGCTAGTGCGAACACATACAATGATGCGATAAGAATTTCTGCACTCACGATGGACTCTCCTTGGTGGGTTTGATTATTCGATTAAGCGGTTAGGACTTACCGGCCAACGCTGCCTGAATGCGAGGCTCCTTTACTTCTCCGACATGAACCGCGCAGGCTGGCCCGACGACATCGTTGGTTAAATCAACATTCAACGAACCCTCCTTAATCATCTCGTTCAGGAAGGTCGTCAGATTGCGGGAATAAAGCGCGCTGGCATGCACCGGAATCGTGGCAGCCAGATTCAGTGGACACATGATCGTCACGCCGTTGATTTCAATCGTTTCGCCGGGCTTGCTCAAGCTGCAATTGCCGCCCGTTGGCCCGGCCAGATCAACGATGACCGAGCCGCGTTTCATTGCGGCAACGGCTTCGTCCGTAATCAGAATAGGCGCGCGGCGTCCGGGAACGGCGGCTGACGTGATAATGCAATCGGTTTGTTTGGCTTGGCGCGCAATCAATTCGCGGCTGCGGTTCATGACTTCTTCCGTGACTTCTTTGGCGTAACCGCCCGCGCCTTCGCCGGATTGGCCGCCCATATCCACTTCCAAAAACTTCGCGCCCAGCGAACGAACTGCTTCGCCGGCAGCGGCGCGCACATCGAAGCCTTCGACCACCGCGCCCAAACGCCGCGCCGTGGCGATGGCCTGCAATCCGGCAACACCTGCGCCCAACACAAGTACTTTGGCCGGAGGTACGGTGCCCGCCGCAGTGGTCAGCATCGGAAACATGCGCGGAACGCGGTCGGCGGCCAGCAACACTGCTTTGTAACCGACGATGGTCGCCATCGAAGACAGCGCGTCCATCGCCTGCGCGCGCGTCGAACGCGGAATCAGTTCGACCGAAAACGCCGAAACGCCTTGCGCAAGCATAGGCTTCAACATCTCAGGCTCATCCAACGGGCGCAGGAAGCCTATGACAACCGCGCCTTTTTTCAGTTTGGCCACGTCTTCCGCCGGCGGACGATTGACCGCCGTCAGCACGTCCGCCGCAGCCAGCAACGCTGCGCGGTCTTTCGAGATGGTTGCGCCCGCCGCTTCGTAATCGGCGTCGGACGCGCCGGAGTCCAGACCTGCGCCGCTTTCAACGGCAACAGCGACTTTCAGGCCAACCAACTTTTTCACGGATTCGGGAATAAGAGCAACGCGGGATTCTTGCGGATCTGTTTCTTTCAAAACTGTTATCTGCATGGGGTTTTGATGGTGTGAATATTTGCAGTTGATGGTTCAGGAGCGTTCAGCCGGCGGTGCGAACCGGTCTGCGTCCTGTGAATGATTTGATGACTGAACGTCACAGCAACCTCCTGTTCGGCAATGAATTTCTGTTGCCGTGGGATGCCCTGTTTTTCGACTTTAGAACGTGAGAATCACTGTTGCGGAGACCGGGCGCAGTATAAGTAGGAGGCTGAGTGGATGCAAATTTTTCGTGCGCGTTCCTGGGCTTATGGGCAAGTTTCCTGAGTCTTGAAAAGTAGATGACGGTCCTTTTTCATTTTCCATATCTCAGTTGGAATGTTTCATTTGTTATTGATTGCCGACTTGCCGAGAAATGCCTGAATTGATTGGCCAATAACCAATTTCAAATTTGATATGGCAAATGGGAAATAAGCAGCCAAGTGTTATACGAGACGTGAAACTTTCCGGTTTATGCTTGGAAGTTTTGCGCTTGCGAAGCCACCGTCCTTGCCAAACGCAGCCAGGCGACATCAGCGAGCGCCAGGACAACGCCGACGCCGCCCGCCAACCACAATCCGTAAGACAATGCGATAGCTGAGAAAAAAAGAACGATGCTCAAACCGACATAACGTGCGACGGCATTCTCTTCCGCACGCCGTCGCAGCAAGCCGAAAATCAGCAAACTAACAACAAACCAGCCGAGGAAATTATGCAGCGGAATGCCGTAATACGCGCCGGACTGTTGCCAGCGCCAGTAATCGAGTTGATTCGCTGCCAACGGATCAATTACCAGATCAATCGCCGTCATCCAGGCGGCTGCCGACAAAGCTTCCAGCCAAGCGGGCAGATTCAGCGCAGAGAGCATCTGCCGAACGTAAGCCACCAGCACCATCCAGGCGCTCAGCATCACCAGCGGCACGCCCAGCAATTGCGGCTGCAAAACCGAAGTGTAGCGGTATGGGCTGAAAATGAATCCGTAACGCACGCCGAGAACTTCCGCCAGAAACCCCAGCGCGGCGGCCACAACCAACATCAACAACTCTCTTCTGCCCGAAGTCACAACGACAATCACGCCCGCCAGCAACAAGAACACCGACGCCGCCCACGGCGCATCCAGCGGCGGACGGCCCACCAACACGTAATGCCCCACGCCGCCGATCCACATCACGGCATAGGC
Organism: uncultured Heliomicrobium sp.; assembly: GCA_964603695.1. Taxonomy (GTDB): domain Bacteria; phylum Acidobacteriota; class Blastocatellia; order RBC074; family RBC074; genus RBC074. Next base: position 1,671 of record CAZRXE010001803.1, on the reverse strand, counting down.
CAAAATCAGTACTGCAAGCGGCAGCGAGCGTCTTTCCAACTTAAGCTTCATAACGTTCGATCAATTCGCCCGTGATTTGCGCCGACAGTAGGACGGTCGGCGTGCCACCGCCGGGATGCGTGCTGCCGCCAACGTAATACAAACCGCCGACATTGCGGTCTTTGTTCGGCGGGCGCAGAAAAGCATTTTTCCAACCGTGCGAATGCGTGCCGTAAATTGCGCCGCCCGGCATCAAATAGCGCGTGCCGATTTTCTTAGGCGTCCAAACGTTTTTGACCACAAGGTCGCTTTCGATGTCCGGAAAGCCGCTCGCGCGCAGCCTCGCAAAGACGCGGCGGCAGGCGTCGGTGGTCTTCGCCTCATCCCAATCGTCGCCGTCATTGGCCGGAGCGTTCGCCATCACAAACAGCGTCTCTCCTTCGCCGGGAACGACCGCGCGGTCACTGCGGCTGGGCGCGTTGACGTAAATCGTCGGGTCTGTCGGGAAAGTTCGCGCTTCAAACAGTTCGTCAAACTCGCGTTTGTAATCCGCCGAAAAGTAAATCGCGTGATGATGCAGCTCCGGCATAGTTCGCCGCACGCCGAGCAACATCACGAAACCGGACATCGAACGTTCCGCCGCCGGCAAACTGTCCTTGCCGCCTTCGCCGAGCATTCGTGGAACATACGAAGCGTCGCCGTTCATCACCACGACCTTCGCCGGAAGCTTCGTTCCATCCGCCAATTGCACGCCCCTCACACTGCCGCCGGAATGTTCGATTTTTTCCACGCGCGAATTAGTCAACAAACGAATTCCGGCCTTTTCCGCCAATGCCTTCAGGCTTTCAACAATGCGATACAAACCGCCTCTGACGTACCAGCCGCCGAAGGAAAATTCGATGTAAGGAATGACGGCCAACGTCGCCGGAGACTTGTAGGGGGATGAACCGACATAAGTCGGATAGCGGTCGTAAAGCTGCCGCAAATGCGGGCTGTGAAAATGCGCGGCAACAGTGCGGTGATAATTTCCCCAACCGTATCGCCACGGCATGTGCTTCAACACCGAAGCATCCGTCACGCGCGGCCAGTCCAGCGGACGGCGACGCAAAAACGTGTCTTTGGAAACTTCATAAAGCTGCGCGCCAAGTTTCAGAAAGCGTAAGAAGCCCTCTACATCGCGCGCATCCAGATTCTTGACCGTCGCCAACCAATCCGGCAGCGAAGCCGAATAACTGAACTTCATGCCGTCCGGATAAATGTAATCGCTGATCGGTTCGACGTGGATCAGTTCCAGATGGTCTTTTAGGTCGCTGCCGATGTCAGCGAAGAGTTCGGCAAAGATCCACGGCATCGTAATCAGCGACGGGCCGGTGTCGAAACGAAAGCCTTGCTCCTGCCACAAATTCATTTTGCCGCCAAAACTCGCGCCCTGTTCGCAGACCGTCACTTGCCGGCCTTTGGCAGCCAAGCGCAACGCGACTGCCAGACCACCGAGTCCACCTCCAATGACGACTGCTTGTTGGTTTTGCATAACTTGGAAATTGTCTCGAATCGCTTCCGCAAAATTTCACGGATTGGTTTTCAATCTGTGCCGACCCGAAGCTTTTGTTTGCCACACCGATCCGGTATCGTAAAGCCGCTTCACGCAGTTCAATCATCAATCAATCTTTTTACCGGCGAGAGTAGCGCAAC
>CAZRXE010001802.1:0-10564 GCA_964603695.1 uncultured Heliomicrobium sp. | reverse complement strand
CCCTGGATCATTTTGGCGGCGATTTCTTTGACCAGCTTGGCGCAGACGGTTTCGGTCAGGTTGGCGAAGTCCCGACGCGGATTGAATTCGACGATGTCCGCACCGACGATTTCCGCGTTCAGGTTGAGAATGATATTGAGCGCCTGCCGTGTGGAAAGTCCGCCCGGCTCAGGATGCGAAACGCCTGGCGCAAAGGCCGGATCAAGGCCGTCAATGTCGAACGAGATGTAGACCGGCGTGTCGAAATAAAACGGCCAATCGTCACGCCAGTCGCGCATTTCAACGACCTCCACGCCAAAGCGTTCCACCTGCCGCCGCAGCTCGCCGGTCATTGTGCGAATGCCGACCTGCACCAGTCGCTCGACCAAACCTTCTTCCATAATCCGCGCAAACGGGCAGGCGTGCGAAAAGCGGTTGCCTTGAAAGTCGTCATACAAATCCGGGTGCGCGTCAAAATGCAAAATGCTCAGATGGCGGTAACGTTTGGCGAAAGCTTTGAGAATCGGATAAGTCACGGCGTGATCGCCGCCGAGCGCCAGCGGTTTGAAACCTTGATCAAGCAACGCGCCGACGGCTTGTTCGATCCGCTCCAGCATTTCCGCGCCGCTTGTCGGTTCGACATCGCCCGCATCGTGAATAGATTCGCGACTGACAATCAGCCCGCTTTCGCTCCAATCGTTCGAGGCTTCGGAAAACAGCGCACGGCGAATGACTGCGGGCGCTTCCGCCGCGCCGTGCAGAAAAGACGACATTTCATCCCAGGGGATTCCGATCAATGCAGGTTTCATAAATCACATCTTCCAGCGGGGTTCTTCCTCTTCCTCGATCACTTCCTGGCGGTCTTTGAGCCAGTCCAGATCTTTGCGAAGCTCGGACACTTGACGGTTCATCTCGTGCATCAACTCCGTCATCATCCTCATTTCAGCGCGCATTCCCTGCACTTCCTCGCGCAAACTGACCAGATCGTTGTGCAGCGTGGTGAACCACTCTTTGATTGTTTCGCGAATGGACGGCATTTCACCCTCTCTAAAAATGTAGGGCAACCTGCCGAGGTTGCCCTGCTTGCTTCAAAGCAGCAATTCTCAGTTTGGCCGTGTACAGCGGACTGTTAGTCCGCTGTAGGCTTCGTGCCGGAGACACCTGGGCAAGAATCAAAGGACTTGCCTTGCCGGACTCTCAGCGGACTAACAGTCCGCTGTGGGCTTCGCGCCGGAGATGCCTGGGCAAGAACCAAAGGATTTGCCTTGCCGGACTCTCAGCGGACTAACAGTCCGCTGTACAAACTGAGAATTGTTGGCTTCAAAGCCATCTTCCCCACAAGCAGGGCAACCTCGGCAGGTTGCCCTACTTCCTCATTGGTTTCCGTTTTCGTTCAACGGATCAATCGGCTTCGGTTTTTCCGGCGACACTGCTTCCAGATGATCTTTCAGCTTCAGAAGCGGAACCCCTTCCAGCCACCATTTGGGCGCGGGTTTGCCTTTCAGGTGATGGTCGAAGAATTCCTTCATCCGCACGGTGTAATCCTTCATATTGGCCGGAACGCGCAAACCGTGGTTTTCACCTTTGTATTGCAGCATCACCACGGGCTTTTGCAGCCGCCGCAGCGTGTTGTAATAGAAAATGCCCTGCGTGAAATCCACTGCGCCGTCTTTGTCGTTGTGCAAAATGACCAGCGGCGTTTTGACGTTCTTGGCATGTGTGATCGGCGAATTACGTTGGTAAGCTTCGGGGATGTCCAGCGGGGAGCCGGTGAAGCGTCCCTGACTGCTTTCAAAGATTGCCATGTTGCCGCCGCCGCTGTTCCAGTAAATCGAGTTGTACATAGTAATCATCTCGGTCAACGGAGCGCCGGCCACCGCCGCTGCAAAAGCGTCGGTTTGCGTCACCAAAAACGAAGTTTGATAGCCACCCCACGAATGCCCCTGAATGCCTACGCGGGCTTTGTCCACAACGCCTGTTTTGACGGCGGCTTCCAACGCGGGCAGCACGCACCAGACAGCGGACATTCCCGGATCATTCACTTTGTAAACGATGTCAGGCATCAACACCGCGTAACCGTTGCTGGTGTAAACGGATTTGTTGAAGCCGTTGTAAGTCGGCATCGTGTAATTGTTCAGCCCCTGCGAAAGCTTCTCGTAAATGTAAACAATGGTCGGGTAGCTCTTGCCGGGTTCGTAATTGGCGGGCAGGAACAATGCGCCTTGCAGCTTGTCGCCTTTGGCCGAAGTGTAATCAACGAGCTTCACGCCCGACGACCAGAGGAAGTTTTTCTGCTGCGGATTGGCGTCGGTGAGCTTCTTGCCGTTGGCCAACGAAGCGTCGGCGACGTAATAGCTCGGCGCGTCCTGATGCGTTTCTCGCGTGTAAAGCCAAACGTCGGCTTTTTTCGCTTTCATCACACCGCCGAAACCGGCGTCGTCCCATTGCAACATCTTGACGCCGGGTTTGCCGCCGTCAATGCGGCCAATGCCCGCTTTCTTCGTCCATTCGCCGTAAACGCGCAGGTACATCGGCGCGGCCAGATCAATTCCCTTCTCTTCCGGGTCAATGCGGTAGCGCGCTTGATAGCGAATCTTGTCTTTCTTGCCGTTGGCCGTCAGGTTGACGGCATTGCCGCCATGAACCGGCACGTTCCAGATGTCCCAATCATCCGTCAGCAACACCGACGTGCCGTCCTTCGTCCAGCCGATGATGCCGGTCGGCGGTTTGACGACGTTGTGATCGTCTTCTTGATCCCAGAAAATTGACGGGACTTTTTCGGTGATTTTGTATGACTTGCCCGCAGCCATGTCGTGCGTGAAAAAGTGGCCGTCTTCGTAATACAAAAAGTGCGTGCCGTCGGGCGACGCGCCGAAGCTCCAACGATTCTTTCTCACAACGGGCGTTTTCGCACCGGTCTTCAAATCAACGACGTAAATGTCTTGATAACGCCGCCCATCCAGATTGCCTATCAATTCATAAGGCGAGTTGTCGAAGCCGATGCCGAATTTCTGTTTCGGAGCGACGGTCACGTTGCGCAGGTCTTCATCGGCCAGACGAACGAATTTCTTGTCGGCGACGCGATAGGTGCAAAGGTAGCTGAAATTCTTGTCGCGGCCTTCTTCGACTTGCTGTTGCGCCTGCAAGCGGCGGTCTTTCCAATGCCACAAAACCAGATCGGGTTTTTCCGGCTCGTCGTCCTGACGACGATTCATCGCCATCGCATCCGGTTTGGCTTCAACGTCCGCAGGCTTTTCAGGCATCTTGCCGCCTTTTTTCTTTTTGACTTCGTGAATGCCGAAGAGCAAGGCACTTAAATCTTCTGTCCAGCTTGGGTTGCGATTCGGGCTGACGGTCAGGCCGGCGGGAAAGCTTTTGTCTTCGCGCGGATCATAGACTGTTTTGACCGGCGCGCCATTGGCAAAGCCCGTGAAGCCGACCACGCTGTAGAGTTTGTCTTCGTAGCCTTTGTCTTCGACACCTTTGACGGCGGCCAGAGCCTCGCCTTTTTCCGTCCAGTTCAACGCGCGATAGTTGGCTTTGTCGCTGTCGAGTGGCAAGACCGCGCCGGTCGTCATATTGCGCACTTGAATGCCATTGCCGGTCTTTTCGTTGGCGTCAATCGTCCAGGCCAGCCAGTCGCCTTTCTTGTTGAAACTGAAATCGGCGACGTTGCCGACGTTGAGCTGATTGCCGGTCGCCAACTCATACAAAATCAAATCGGAGCCGGTGGCGCGTTCGGGCGCGAGAGTCGAACCGCCTGCCGCCGGCGGAGTGAATCCGGCAGGCGCGCCGCCGAGAGCATCCGCGCCATAACGGTGTAGCGCAATCCACGCGGCATTTTCCGCCGAGAAGGAAAAGCGTCTGATTTTTTCAAACTCGACTTTCTTTTCGGTCGCCAGGTTGATGACGGCGACTTTGTTTTGCAGCGGCTTGCGCTCTTTTTTCAGCCGCTTGCCTTCTTTGAAAGTCGGCGAAATGGTGAAGGCGAACCATTTGGAATCGTCGGAAAAAGCGATGTCCGCCGAAAACCCGCCCGCCAGAAAAATGCCCGGCGGTAGTGCAAATCCCTGCGATTCGCCGACCGGAAAACGCCATTCCTTGCCGTCGCTGATGCGGCGCAGGATGACTTCGCTGTCGCCTTCATTCGGCGTCACTTTGTGCGCAAACCATTGCCCATCGGCGGAAATCGTCGGCGACGCGACACGTTTCCAAGCCAGACTATCGGCCAGTTCAATCGGGCGTTGCGCGCCAGCTTGCTGTGATGCCTGCTGCGCGGCTTGCCCGGAAGCTTTGAACGGCAAACTCGATGCGGCAGACAGTGCCAGCATCAATGCGATCAACACTATTCGACTCTTTTTTGTCATGAGATGCCTCCTTGAAAGGGGAAAGGTGAGAATCCAAAACACAGTGTCAGGCGGCCAGTGCCGCCGAATTGTCAGCTTGCCGGCGACCTGCCCAAGCCAGTTCGATGTCGCTCTTTTCAATGCCGGCTTCGATCAAAAAGTTCGCAATTCCTTCTTCGGTTCTGTCATCAAGAATCAGGACTTTTCCATTCCGAAACTGTGCGTGAAAAACAATGTCGTGTTCGTGACCTTCGTGATGCCAGCCGAGCGAAATCAACAGATATTCGTCGTGAACAGGATCGCAAACCGGCAAAATTGCAATTCGATTGCCTTCCGAAAACATTGTCGCGGCCTCTTCAATGACGTGCTGAATGATTTGGCGATAGCGATCTACTTTATCCATTGCACAATCTCCTCTCGAAACTCGTCAAAAATCAAAAAACGAACCTGGTCTTCTTCCGTCAATCCCTGAATGGCGGGTATCTGGAAGAATTTATCGTAGACGGACTTTCTCACAGCCAGGTAGACAGTTCGTTCCGGCTCATATCTTTTGAGCAGAGCGCGGTAAAGTCTGTATTGACCATGTGCCTTTTCAAACTCACTCATCCTTTGCTGACTGTCAAAATCCTTTACCTCGACAGCAATTACCTCAACAGCAATACGTTGCCCTTCTGTCGCAGTTATTTTCTCTGCGCCGAGATCAGTGGAAACGGTGGTTCCCCGATAAGTAATCCTCATCGGGTCATCCGTAACCGTCCAGCCGTCTTTGACCAACGCGTGCTTAACCGCGTAGTGATAAGTGTCTCGTCTGCTCACAATTCGCTCTCTTAATCAAAACGAAACGCGCAGTCCCAACTGAATCTGCCGTGCGGTCGTCACCGTCGAACGAATCAGCCCGAACGAAGCGTTGGCCGCCGGTTGCGTGGGCGCGAGCGAAGCGGGCGGCGTGTTCAGATTTTCCGGCGTGCCGGCGAAGACCTGCAAATTCGGCGTGCCGAAATTGGCGCGGTTGAACAGATTGAAAGATTCGGCGCGGAATTGAATGCGCGTGTTTTCGCCGAGCTTCGCCCAAGTGAAGTTCTTGGTCAGCGCCAGATCGAAAGAGCGCAGGTTCGGCCCCGTGAACGTGTTGCGTCCCAGCGTGCCCAGCGTGCCGGAAGGTTGCAGCAGGAAGGCTTTCGGATCGAAGTACGCCGCCGGATTGCCCGTCACGGCGCTTTCAAACGTATAACCCGGCGCGAAACTCGGACGATCCGGCCCCAGTCCCGGCCCGGACGACGGTGCCCATTTCGATTGCGAACGGTTGGCGGCAACGAACACTGTCAGCGGCAAACCGCTGCGCACCTGGCTGATGCCCAACAGATTCCATCCGTCCAGCACTTTGCCCGCCGCACCTTTCAGGTTCTTGGCAAAGGGCAATTCCCAATTGAAGTTCATCACCCAGTTGTGGCGAATGTCGTAATCCGCGCGGCCACGGTTGTAATTCAGCCCTGCGGGTTCGGGCAGCGCCGAAACCGTGGCGTTGGTCGCGTCGGAAAAGAAGGTTGACGCTTGCGTGTTATCAATCGTTTTGCCGTAGGTATACGACGATTGGAAATCCAGGCCGCGCGAAAAGCGTTTGCGCACCTCGAAGATCATCGCGTTGTAGTAAGAATCGCCGTCGCTCTTTTTCAATTCGATGACGCCGAACGCCGTGTTCTGACGCAGCGCGTTGTTCGGGAAAAAGTATGTGCCGTCGGCAAGGCGCGTCGGAATGGAAGTGTTCGCGTCTGTATTGCGCAGCAAATGCGTGCCACGCGCGCCGGCGTAACCCAGCGTGACGACGACATCCCAGGGCAGTTGTTGCTGCACGTTCAGGTTGTAAACGTGATTGCTGGGATTTTTCAGGTCGTACTCAATCGGACGAATGGCGTTCGACACCGCCGCGAACGACGGATTCGGAAAGGTCGGATTGACCACCACCACGCGAGGCGTCGCCGGCGGATTGGTGACGGTGACAATCAGGTTTTGCTGGTTGTTGGTGTTGAAGTACCAACCGTAACCGCCCCGCACGCTGGTTTTGCCATTGCCGAACAAGTCGTAAGCAAAGCCTAGACGCGGCGAGAGATTTTTGTAAGTAGGATTTTTGTAGAGTGGCCCTTGCGTGATTTGCCGGTCGCTGAAATTGATGAGCGCGATGTCGCGGCGGTCTTGCGGCAGCGTGGCGAATTCATAACGCAAGCCCAGGTTCAGGGTCAGCCGCCGCGTCAGTTTGTAATCGTCCTGCGCGTAAAAGCCGAACAGCGTGAATCGCCAGTAACGATCAAGCTGCGCGTCCGGCGTCAGGCCGACGAATTGGCGCGGCACTGCGCGCAGGAAGCTGCTCAAATCCGCGAACGTGTAAATGCCTAGGCTGAAAGTCGGGTTGACCATGTTGTCCTGGTAACGCTCGAACAAACTGCCGAACTTCAAAATGTGCCGTCCCTGCGTGTGAACCAGGTTTTGCGCGAAGCTGTAAACGTTCTGCGTCAGGCGCAAATTGCCTGAAGATTGCGTGCCGAAACGCGGGATGCCGCCGATGTCAATCGAACCCAGGTACTGGCGTCCGGGAACGAAAGGCGGAATCGTGCCGGGAATCTGCGATTCGACGTTCTGCCCTACCGGCGTCCGGCTGAAGCCGAAACGCAAGGTGTTGATCGTTTGCGAAGACAGCAGCCAGGTATGTTCGATGGTCGTGAATTGGTTGCGCGAAAAAAAGGTGCGCGGAAATTGCGGAAAGTCCGTCGGCAAAAATTGATCGGCTTTGTCGTAAGTGTGACGCGCGAAAATCTGATGGTTCTTGTTGAAGGTGTGATCCACGCGCCCCTGCACGAAATGCTGATCCAATCGCTGATTGAAGCGGAAGAAATAATTGGCCAGTCCGCCGCCCAAACTGTTTCCGTTAGGCAGCGGAAACAAATCCAGATAAGGCCGAATTACGGGGCTGACCGTCACCGTGCCGGTCGGCAAAATTCCCTGCCGCGCGTTGGCGTCGGGCACCGGCGAATTCAGCGTCCGTCCCAGCCGTTCGCGTAAAGCTTCATAGCCGAAAAAGAAAAAGGTTTTGTCTTTGATGACCGGGCCGCCAATGGTTCCGCCGAATTGATTGCGCTTGAATTCGGGTTTGCCGATGGGTTCACGGTCGAAGAAGTTGCGCGCGTCCAGGTTGTCGTTGCGCAGAAACTCATACAGCGAGCCATGAAAGACGTTCGAGCCGGATTTGCTGACGGCGTTGATCTGCCCGCCGTAATTGCGCCCGAATTCGGCGGAGTAGGCATTTGCTTCGACGCGGAATTCACGAATGGATTCGGTTCCAAGCGCCGTTGAAGCCGCGCTGCCGCCGGGGCCATTGGTGAAATCGTTCTGCAAGGTTCCATCCAGCAGATAGACATTCGAGCGGATGTCCTGCCCGTTGATACTGATGCCGGAGCCGTGCGCCACCACCGAACCGCCGTCGCGCAAGGGGAACGAAGTCACGCCCGGTTGCAGCAAGGCCAGATCGGTGTAATTGCGCCCGTTGAGCGGCAATTCGCGAATCGCTTTTTCGCCGACCAGATAGCTCAATTCCGAAGTTTGCGTGTTGACCAGCGGCGCAGCGTCCACCACTTCCACAGTGGCCGTGACAGCGACTTCCAGCGACAAGTCCAGCGCGAAGGTTTCGCTGATGGTCAGGCTCAATTGTTTGGCGCTGGGTTTGAACTTGTCGCGTTCGGCGCGCACTTCGTAACGCCCCGCGCGAAGTTCCGGGAACACATAGCGGCCTTCGCCGTCAGTCACGGTTGCACGCGTGAGATTGGTTTCCAAACTTCTGACGGAAACATTAGCGCCAGCGATCACCGCACCGGCTTGATCCCTGACCACGCCGGTAATTGCTCCGGCGGTTTGCGCGGAAGCGTGAATCGAAAAAAACAGCAGAACACTTAAGGCAAAAATTGTTTTGAACATAACTTCTACAACAAGAATGAATATTCAGTCGGGTCAGCACCACGACTGGTAGGGAGCGTGGTTTTCACCGCGTGCAACCTTTGAAACCGGCCATCAGTCTCCCGCTTGCGTGCGCGCTTTGGCCAGGTCGTCGTAGTACCGATACTGCGCCGACATCGTTTCATCGGTCATCAACAAGGATTCGTCGCCTGGCGCTCTCTGCGCGATTTGTTCCCACAACGGCGGCGGAATTTCAGCGAAATCCGACATCGGCTCATAAACATCATCCACGCCTTCCTTGAACACATTGCCGATGAGCAGCTCAATCACGTTGACGCGCTGATCGGGATACTTCCGCAGGAATTGCGAAAAGCTGAAGCCTTCGTTGTAAAAGGCGTAAACCAGCTTGCGCATGGATTCGATGCCTTTGTCCAATTTGTATTGGAACTGTCCTAACCGCGCGCCGGAAAAATCGTCGTGCTTGAACGCATCGTGAATCGCGTCGACGGCCAGTTCCGCCATCTTCAGCGCCAGCAGCACGCCCGAAGAATAAATCGGATCGAGAAAGCCGTAAGCGTCGCCGATCAAAATGAAGCCGTCGCCGGAGTTCTGTTTTGAACGATAGGAGTAATCCAGAATCGAATAAATCTTGTCCACGCGCTCCGCGCCTTCGACACGACGGCGGCAGGGTTCGCACTTTTCGACTTCTTCCTGGTAAATCTTCGCCAAATCCTGGCCGCGCCCTTTCACCAGATATTCAGGATCGGCAACGATGCCGACGCTGGTGATGTCGTTTTCGAGCGGGATATACCAGAACCAGCCGTTGCTGCCGACTTGAGTTCGCAACACCAACGTTGCACCGCCGTTCAAATCCGGCTCGCGGTGCGCGCCTTTGAAGTAGGTATACAGCACGGCTTTTTTGAGATTCGGATCGCGCTGCCGCCAGCGGAATTTGTTTGACAGCATGGCGGTCTGCCCGGTCGCATCAACGACGACTTTGGCATTGAAGGTTTGCAGCGAACCGTCCGGCATCAAGGCTTCGACGCCAACCGCGCGGTCGCCATCGAACAAAACTCGTTTGACCTGAGTTTGTTGATGCACCACTGCGCCTTGTTCGGCGGCGTGTTCGATCAGCATCAGGTCGAACTCAGCACGTGTCACCTGCCACGTCACGGCGCTTTCGTGATGGTTGGCCTCAAAAAAATAAAACGGACGCGATTCCTTGCCCGCCGGATTGGCAAAAGCCACGCTGTATTTGCGGGTGAATGGACTGGCCTTCAATTTTTCCAACAAGCCCAGCCGCTGAAACGTCCAGAAAGTATCGGTCATCAGCGATTCGCCGATGTGATGACGCGGAAATTGTTCTTTTTCAAAAAGCACGACCGAACGGCCTTCGCGCGCCAGAATGCCGGCGGCAGTGCTGCCCGCCGGGCCGCCGCCCATTACGATAACGTCATAAGTACTCGTGTTCATAGTGATGATTGGAAGAAAGAAATTACCTGATCAATAAGTCTGATTGATCTCGACCTCACGGTCGGGAAAGCTTGCCACGAGCTTCAGGTGTCCGCCCAACGCTTCGATGTATTGGCGCAGGGAGGCGACATACACATCGCCCGTGCCTGCGGGTTGTGGTTGATTGCCTGCTGTTACTTCGGCGACCTGGGCTTGTGTCAAACCAAGCGCCTGACGCAAATCTTGCAATGCGATTTCAGCCAACAGTTCTTGTGCCTCCTGTTCAATACGCTCGCGGCGATCCGGCGACATCCGTGCGAGCAAAATTTCAAATGACTTGGCCATTACAAAAGTCCCTCCTTTTTGAGCGTGAGCAGATGTTCGTCATAGAGTTTATCAGCCAGCGGGACAAAAACTTCATACCAGCGCGCATCGCCTGTTTTGTTGCCGCCTAACAACAAAATTGCCGTACGTCGTAGATCGAACGCATAAAGCACACGGTATGGATCGCCTTGATGCTGAATTCGCAACTCACGCATCTGCTTGTGGCGAGAGCCTTTTACATCCGAAGACTGCGGATAACCAAAATGCACGCCTTGCTCTCTGAGCAGAATGACAACACGAGCGACAGAATTTTGCTCTGCTTCGTCGAGCGTGTCCCACCAAGCTTCAAACTCGTCTGTAAATTCCACTTCCCAAGGCATGGGCCGTTCCTTGCCACTAATTAGGCATATCGAACCGCTTTCAGTTCCGGTTCAAAAAACTCCGACAGGAAATGATCCACTTGCAACAATCCGCGCTGTGTCAGTTCGATGCTTCCGTTGTTGCGGCGCAGCATTTCTTCC
>CAZRXE010001801.1:0-3914 GCA_964603695.1 uncultured Heliomicrobium sp. | reverse complement strand
GAAAGAAGCGCAGAATCAGCGCGCTGCCTGCTTTGGAGCTTTCTTTCCGCAAACAGGCATAACGGCAAACCTGTTGTAATTCTTCGATGGCCTGCCAGTGCTCGCGCGGGTCTGCGGACTTCAAACTTGCCGCAGCAGAATCGTAATCCACCAGCGATTCCGGCCCCGTCGGGCCGCACATCGCCCGCTGCATTTGCGAACGGTGCAAATTGCGCAGCACGACGAACAAATACCCATCCAGATTTTCGATGGTTTTGAAATCAGGCGGGCTGAGCGTGAGTTGCACAAAAACGTCATGCACCAAATCTTCGGCTTGCGCGGTGCGATGGTCGGCCAAATGCAACGCCCATTCGAGCATCTGTTCGTAGCGTTGCAAAAACAACTCTTCGACAAACGCCTCCGGGCGCGTAACAGGTTGTGCAGGTTTGCGAAACATAGCGATTCTACTCAAAAAGAGTGAACGCTATGGCTTGAGGGCAGAAGAGAACTTTAGTTTTTTTATGAACTGTAGAAATCATCTGGCAATCGGCAGGAATCAGCACATGAATGGAGAGCAGCAACACTGCATTTTTACTTTACGGAGTGTTGGCTCTGCCACGCTTCATACTTTTGCCTGGTGTGTTGTGCGCCATATTTTGCGCGGTCAGTGGTGAATACGGTGAAATGGTCGCCGGAAAGAATCTGAATAGCGATTTCCATTTTCTTTTCTTCGGCATCTTTTTTGAGTAATTGCACGGCCTTTTCCAATGCCCAGTTGTCGGCGTCGCCAGTAGTGATCAGGATTTTGCCTGCCAGCTTTTCCTTCAGCGTGTCCCAGTTGCTGACGAGATGATGCGCGATGTCGTATTTGCGCCACTGTTCGCGCTGCGCCGGGTTGATTGCGCCGGTCTTGAAATCCCACAGGTAATCAATCGAGCCGTCTGCTTTTCTGCCGCTGAATACGGCATTGAAGCTCACATATTGCTCGCTGCGCACGATGCGTTCCCACGCGCATACGTCTTTTTTGTAGTTGATGAAATTGCTGCCACCCACCGTCATGCCTGGCAGGAGTTTGCCTTTCGCGTCCGTGAAAACATTGGCGTCGGTGTAAAGATTGACGCCCTCGAAATTGCGAAAATCAATTGCGTCCGGCGAACTGCTCCAGCAACCGTGAAAAGCGTCGGGGTAATGGCTCTGCAACCAGAGCGAACTCCAGCCGCCGCTGCTGTGCCCGGTGACAAACCGAAAGCCATTCAGGCGAAAATGCTGTTCGACATAGGGAATCAGTTCATACACGAGCGCATCGCCCCACGGCCCGTTGTTGTCGCTATTGGCATAGCCGGAATGACCGGTCGGACAATTGCCGTCCAGCAGTAATTGCACAAACGCAATCTCGTCGCTGCCTTTGGGCGCAGGCGTCGTGCTGCCGGAGAGTCCAGTTAGATTCCCGCCGAACCCGCTGATGCTGACTTTCAGCGGAAATTTCTGTTCGGCTTGCTCGGCATATTCCTTGGGCAGGCGCAGCACCGCTGTGATGTTGGACGGCTTGCGATAAAACGCGGTCAGGCGCGGCGAAGGCAATTCGATCCGTTTGGTCACAACCGTGTCTTTGAAAGGCGCTAGCGTAATGACTTTATCGGCAATCAGCGTGAACGTTTTTTTCAGGTCGTGCGTGAATGCCACCTTCTGCGGCGCGGAATAATAATTTCCCACGGTGCCCACCACTGCTCTGCCGCCGTAATTTCCATCAAACAGCACTTGCGCGAAATACTCGCCGCGTTCCATGGCATCGAGCGCCACCGGATAGGCCTCGCTTTTGGCAGCATTGAGCGTGAACGCCTGACCGGGCATCAAGCTTGAGGCTTTCGCCACCGCGACCGGATTCATCATGATCCAATGCGATGCTTTGATCGGCTCCGGGTCGTTTTTGGAAAGGAAGACATACACGTTGCCGGAAAAAGGCTGCGTTGACAGTTCCTTTGCGAATGACACCTTGAATTGCTGCGCGTATCCCGTCAGGGGCAGCAACAGAATGGCGAATAAGATAATCAGTTTTTTCATCGTCAGTTTTTTGTTTGGATAATGGAAAGAGCACTCACGTGCCTCACGGCCTCTCACGATATGAGACGTCGCCGTTGTATGACGAAACACATTTATTGTTTCAGTTGCTGGCGAGCGATGGCGGCGTCAATGAATGTCGGCGTCAGGTAAAATTCAGTATTCAGCACTTGGCGCGAGCCTTTTTTGATGCACTCGTTCCAGTACGCCAGATGCACTTTATCCAGTTCGTGATTGGAGCTTTCGACGGGCTTGCCGCCTTCGCCTTTGAAGCTCAGCCAATAAGCATAAGTGACGCCTTCGATCTTTTCTGTCAGGACTGTTTCAAAATACATTCGTTCATCAGCCAACGTAGCGACGGCTAACGTGCGGTGCTGGCGCAAATAGTCCATCCACTCTTTGAACTTGTCTTCTTTGCCCGCGATGACTTCAAAGCGTTGCAGTTGGGCTTGCGGTGGAAATTTGAATTTCGCAGGCGCAGGTTGTGCGGCGGAATGTTGCGTAGCCAGCAATGCAATGGCAATTCCGGCAAAAGCAGCGAGCAAAGCTGTAAGAATTATTTTCATAAATTTTGCGATAGTGACCGTACTGTCTAACCATCATACTTTCGTGGCGATCCAGGCTTTGACCCAAAGCCCTTGAAAAAAGCGCGTGACGTGATCGAAACCCGCAGCTTTCAGCAATTCGCATTCGCGTTCTTCAGGGACGCAATGGACATGCTCTGACATTATTCTCACCGCCTCAGTCAGGATTTCAGCAGGTGCGCCATTCAACCTGGCGTGTGCCTGGTAACTATCCAAATGCCATGCATAGTCAGCAGCCTGCTTGTCAAAACAACCATCCGCCAAGATGAAGCGCGCGCCGGGTTTCAAGCGGTCATGAATGTCTTTCAGGAAATTGAGTTTGGTTCCGTCATCCGGCAAAAAGTGCATCACCAACATCGCCGTCGCCGCGTCAAATTGCTTGGCTTCGAGTTGGTCAACCGTACCCTGATGCAGCGTGACCCGCGCGGCTATTCCGGCCTGCTCAATCAAGCCTCGTGCCACGGCGAGCATTTTTTCTGACGGATCAACGCCTGTGAATTTGGCCGCCGGGAACGCTCGCCCTAACGTCAGGATTTCTTTTCCTCCGCCAGCGCCGACAACCAGAATCTCCGATTGTTCCGGCAATTTTTCGGCGATCAGAATCTGCATCAGCGCGTACAGTCCGTCATATCCGGGAATGAATTTGCGCGCCAATTGTTCGTACTGATCCGCCGGAGGCGCGTTGTCCCGATCAAAATCTACTTGTTGCGTACTCATTCGTTGCGGTTTTCTCTAGGTTAATCGCGCTTCAGACAAGCCAGCAATTCCGCCAGCGAAGCGCAATGCGTTTTGGCTTGAGTCGTAATCAATTGCCAGCCTGCGCCGTCGGGTAAGACGTTGACAGAATCTGCGCCGGGCGTTTCTTGCGCGAGTACGCAAAAGCCTTGTCTTTCCAGCGCGCGTCTTGTCCATAATGCCGCTTCGCCCTCGCCCATCACGACGATGTCGCGCTGATTGGTATGGGCGATGCGAAACGCGCCGAGTTGCGAGTCAAACTCGATGCCTTCGCCCGCAAAGGCTTTGGCAAACGCGCCATTCAACACGAGTTCTTCCGGCACGCCAACTTGCATTGCGCCGCCTTTGGGCAGCAACCAGATGACGTCAGCGCTGCGCAAGGCCAAATCCAGATCGTGCGTCGAAAGCAGGATCGCACGTTGTGTATTTCGCGCCAAATCGCGCAGCATCTGCATGATTTCGACGCGGCGCGGCAAATCCAGAAAGGCCGTGATTTCGTCGAGAATCATCAATTGCGGCTCTTGCGCCAACGCACGCGCAACCATCACGCGCTGACGC
>CAZRXE010001800.1:0-1747 GCA_964603695.1 uncultured Heliomicrobium sp. | reverse complement strand
TCCATTCGTCCTGAGCATAGAAGTAATAGTCGTACCAATTGTAATACTGCACATCGGGTGCACCTGGCACGATGCGATTCAGTTGCGAGGCTTGCGCCTGATCGTTGACCAGCGCATCAAGCGTAGCGTATTGCAAGCGCCCGCGCACAGTCGGCAGAAACTGGCTCTTGACCTGAATGCGACGCAAATCCGCGCCGAATTTCATGGCGTGACTGCCGCGCGACCAGGTCAGGTTGTCCAGAATCTGATAGGTGTTGTTAAAACGAAATTGCGGCAAATTGACCGCCAAGCCGATAGCCGTGCGCGAAGCCGCCGCGTTGAAGCCGCCCAGGCCAAGTTGATTGACTTCGATGGAAGGGATGGTTTCCGAAGCCGGGTCTTGCGCAGTGGTGCGGCTGCCGTAGCGCTGATAACCGACGCGAAACTCATTGACCAGCGTGCTTGAGAGCAAGCTGTTGACGCCGATGTTGACCGATTGCTGCCGCGTCGGAACCACGTTCGCCAGTCCCGTCGGCGTGGCCTGCCCCGAGCCTACACTCAACTGATCGTTGAAAAAGAAACGACCGTTGATGCTGTGCTTTTCGTTGAAGCGATGATCTATCCGCGTTGACCATTGATGATTATTGAACACCACTGTGTTCGCGCCCGTCACCGAACCAACTGGCACATTGAAGGTTTGCCCATTCAATGTGAAGGGGAAAGTCGTGCCGTTCGGCGATGCCGCCGCAGGCAGGAATTTGAGCAGCGCGGCGACTTGCGGGCGACTGCCGGCCTGCTGCTGCAAAATCTGCTTGCCGGCTTCGGTCGGCGCGCCGGCAATGGTGAATCCGGCCAACAACTGCCGATCCGTCCAGCGTTGATACGAACCAAAAAAGAAAGTCTTGTCTTTGATGATGGGACCGCCCAACGTACCCCCGAATTGATTTTCGATGCGCAGCGGCGCGCCGTCGCGCGTACCTCTTACCACGCCGTTGACCGTACTTCGGCAAGCTCCGCCCGGATTGGCCGCTTTCTCCAAATTGCTGCAAGCATTCAATCGGTTGTTATTGTTAAACCAGAACCCGGAGCCGTGCAGGTTGTTGGTTCCCGATTTGGTGACGACGTTGAAAACCGACCCGGCGGCGCGCCCATATTCAGCCGTGAACTGATTGGTGACCAGCCGCACTTCCTGAATCAGGTCAGGGTTGTTCAGCGGCTGTTGCGAACCCGTGACGCTGGGATCGTTGCTGTCCTGGCCGTCAATCACAAAGTTGTTCGAGCGCAACCGCATGCCGTTGGCCGAATAATTGACGCTCGTGCCCGGCCCGCCCGCGCCGGACGCGAAAGTACTCTGACCGCTGCCCAACTGACTGATGCCCGCCGCCGACAACGCCACGTTCATAATGTCACGATTCGGAGCGAGCGGCAGCTCAGACAGACGCTTGCTGTCGAAGCGCGTGCTGACTTCGGCGTTGGTGGTGTTCAGCAGCGAAGCGTTTTCCGTGACGGTGACGACTTCTTCGACCGTGCTGGGCTTCAAAGAAATGTTGACGACGGCTTCCTGATTGACCAACAACTCAACGCCTGTGCGCACGTATTTGGCGAAGCCTTTAGCCTGGAACGTAATTTCGTAATTTCCGATTGGCAAATTTGGAAGACGGTATCTTCCTTCGCTATCTGTGCCGGCGGTGCGCGATTCGTTCGTGCCGATGTTGCGAACCGTGACGGTCGCATTGGCAATGACGGCATTTTGCTGGTCGGCGACCAC
>CAZRXE010001799.1:0-2674 GCA_964603695.1 uncultured Heliomicrobium sp. | reverse complement strand
AAAGAATCCCGCCGCACGAGCGAACATATCTCTACGAGTTGAGCGAAAAACGAAAGCGAGAGTTAGCGAGATCGCAGTCAGCCAGACAACCTGAGATGGGCAGAGGTGACGGTTTTGCCAAACCGCCTGCCACGCGCTCCTTCGGAGCGATTCCTAAAGAAAATCGCACCTTTCGTGAATACATGGCGAATATGGGAGCCATCGAACGGCGTCTGCTGAATAAAGCCTTGACTGAGCGCAAAGTTGAATTTGGGCAAACAGCTTCAGGACGAACCGGCGACGGATTGACCATTACTGAAGCGCGCGCCTTGCTCCCTGAATCGCAACAGCGGGAAATCCGTCAGCGCGCCAGAAACATGGCTTGGCAAAGCCTCGTGCCGGAAGAGGCGTTCGACCGCAATCCCTCACCCGAAGCCGTGCGGATTAGCGAGACAATCGCTCACCTACAGGAGCAGCTTCAAGAGCGAGCCAGCATCGCACATTCCACACGGAATGAATTTCTGACTGAACAGATTCGTTCCGGCGAAAAAAGAACACGATTCTCGGGTGACGGGGAGACATTATCGGCACATAGGATAGCGGAGCTTAATCATTATGCGGCGCAAACCCGAGAAGATGTCTATCTAGCCTTTGAACTCCTTGATACCCAGCGTAGCGCGCTCGAACAAGTTCATAGACAGGATCAATTGCGTGAATTTGGAATGAATGTTTCTATTTCTGAAAGGTCAACTCCTATTGGGAATGAACGACCTGCGGTTATGTCTTTCGAAAAGACAACGCCCATTACGCTCATGGAGCTTCAGGATGAAAAAAACACGAGCCGGTCAGAGAGGGTAACTAATGATCGTCCTTCACTCAGGGTTATGGTTGATCAAGACTGGCAAATTGATAGTTTGCGCGAAGTCCTTGCGATAAATACGGGCGGACAGCCAACGAATTCAGGCGAGCGCGTAATCGAGCCTTCATACCGCAGCGACAATGAACTCACGCTAGACCACTAACGCCAATCAATTGGGGTCTGAAAGTACCTAAATATATTCAAGATTGATTCTGACTCCCCCCTACCCTTTTGCTGACAGGAAGAACCCTCTGGGAACACCTGTAATGACTTGGGAGCTTCAGCCGCAACTACTCATCTGCTTTTAAGGACTAACAACGGGCAATATCCGGCCATTGATGAAAATTCGGTGTGGCGTTGGACCAAATATCGGTAAGGTCTGTGCCGCATGCAGACACTGGAAATCGCCAATTTGAGAAAGCGCTACATCTCGCCTGATGGTGCGGGCGGCGACGTGATTGATGTACCACGTTTTTTTCTGCGCGAGAGCGAGCAGTTGGCGATGGAAGGTGCGAGTGGTTCGGGCAAAACCACGCTACTCCATTTGATCGCAGGCATTCTTAAACCGGATAGCGGACGCATTGTGATCGCGGGCGAAGAAATGACTGCACTCAACGAATCGGGGCGCGACGGTTTGCGTGCGCGGATGATTGGTTATGTTTTTCAGACCTTCAACTTATTGCAAGGTTACACGGCGCTGGAGAACGTGATGCTCGGCCAAATGTTCGGACACGGCGGGAACGAAAAACGCGCGCGCGAATTGCTCGCGCGGGTGGGACTGACAAACCGGGTGAACTACCGTCCACGGCAGCTTTCGGTAGGCCAGCAACAGCGCGTCGCTGTCGCTCGTGCCCTGGCTAACAGTCCGAAGCTGGTGCTGGCCGATGAACCGACCGGAAATCTCGACCGCTTCCACGCGCAAGAGGCGCTGTCGCTGATTCGTCAGGTCTGTAGTGAAAACGGAGCAGCATTGTTACTGGTCAGCCACGATCAGGATGTGTTGTCGCAATTCGATCAGGTCGTTCGGCTGGACGAAATCAACCAAGCCCCATCTACCAAGTCAACGCCGCTGGTAAAGGGCTGACGGCGGCGCAAGCAGGCACAGGCGCTCATTCGATCACGAAATGACAAACTGGAGCGGAATAAGCGGAGTATTTCTAATTGTACGGCGCAGCTTGCGGCAGCACGCGCTTTCCACACTTGTTACGGCGTTTTCCGTCGCCTTAGGCAGCGGCTTGGTGATGGCCGTTTTCGCCATCAAGACGCAAACTTATCAGGCCTTCACCGGCGGCGAAATCGGCTTCGACGCCGTGCTGGGCGCACGCGGCAGCCAGCTTCAGCTTGTGCTGAACACGGTCTTTCACCTGGAAACCTCGCCCGGCAATATCCCGTGGTCGCTTTATCAACAGATCAAACAAGACCCGCGCGTGCGGCTGGCGATTCCATATGCTGTTGGCGACAACTATCAGGGCTTTCGCATCGTTGGCACGACCGCGCAAATCTTCACTGATTTTGAATACAGCCGAGGACGCAAGTTTGAAGTTGCACCTGGCGGGAAGTTTTTTAGCGACGATTCGCGCGAAGCCGTCATCGGCAGTTACGTCGCACAGGCAACCGGTTTGCAGGTGGGATCAGCATTCAATCCGTATCACGGGTTGGTTGCCGACGAGCGCCAGCGCCATAAAGATCAATACACCGTCGCCGGTGTGTTCGAACCAACCAACAGCCCCTCAGACCGCGTGGTCTGGATTCCGATCGAAGGCATTTATCGAATGTCCGGTCATGTGCTGCGCGGCGGCGGCGAAACTTTCAAAGCGCAGGAAGGTGAAACGATTC
>CAZRXE010001798.1:0-2541 GCA_964603695.1 uncultured Heliomicrobium sp. | reverse complement strand
TGTTCAACATGAAAATCCTCCGTAACGATATTTGGGAAAACCTGAAAATGGCGATGGACACGCTGCGCATGAACAAAATGCGCACGTTCCAGACAGTGCTGGGCGTGGTGATAGGCGTTTGCACCGTGATGGCCATCGCTTCGATCATCAGCGGCATTGATTACGCCGTGACCAAACAGATCGAATCCTTCGGCACGAATTCCATCTTCATCACGAAATTCAAAAGCGGCGTCCGCTTCGGCCCGCCCACGCGCGAAGAGCGAATGCGCAAGCCGCTGACTTACGAAGACGCCATGGCCATCAGCCAATTGCCTTCGATCAACGTAGCCGTGCCGCTGCTGAACATCACCAACGATTACTTTGGCCGCAAGCTGGAAGTGAAAGCCAACGGCAAACAATCAGCGGCGGTGGCGCTGCAAGGCGTGCTGCCGGAATACGAGCGCGCGGGCATCTGGGTGCTGTCTGCCGGGCGTTTTTTCAACAAGCAAGAAAACGATTCGCGCGATGAAGTCTGCGTCGTTGGCGCTTCGGTGGTGGATCAATTCTTTCCCTTCGGTTCGCCGCTGGATAAACACCTGACCATCGGCGGGCGCGAATTCCGCGTGGTCGGCGTATTTGAAAAACGCGAACAACTCTTCGGCGGCGGCGAAGGCAGCAACGATCAAAACAACGTGATTTTCATGCCCTTCACCGTGGCGCAAAAACTGAAACCGCGCGCCGACGACGTTTTCATTCTGGCCGTGGCCAATCCCGGCATGCTGCGGCAAGGACTGGAAGAAGCCACCGCCGCACTGCGCATTCGCCGTCAGGTTCCTTTCGACAAAGACGACAACTTCGGCATTTCCACGGCGGACTCGATCATCGAATCCTTCCGCTCAATCACGTTCGGCGTGGCCATTGCAATGGTGGCGATTTCTTCAGTGGGTTTGATGGTGGGTGGCATCGGCGTGATGAACATCATGCTGGTCAGCGTCACCGAACGCACGCGCGAAATCGGCATCCGCAAAGCCATTGGCGGACGCCGCCGCGACATTCTCTGGCAATTCCTGATCGAAGCCATGACGCTGACCGGCATGGGCGGTTTGATCGGATTGATTATCGGCTGGCTGCTGACCTTACTGATTCGGCTGATTGTTCCGTCCTACGTGCCGCTCTGGGCACCGATTGCGGGCTTTGCGTCGAGCGTCGGCATCGGATTGATTTTCGGTTTGTGGCCGGCCTGGAAAGCAGCACGGCTCGATCCGATTGTGGCGCTGCGTTATGAGTGATTGCGGATTACCGGTTTCTGCCAATCAAGCGTTGTTCAATGCCTGCTTCAAAACGTTCATCGTCTCTCGCTGTCTTTGCTCGACAAACTTGCGCGCCCTTGCAGCTTTGGCTTTAGCTTTGACGGGGTCTTTGGCCATCGCCAGCACGGCAGGCGTGTAGCCTGCAATCTCCGCCTCCCGGTCGAAATCAAACAGCCAGTCGCCCAAGCCAATGTCGCGCCACATAAAGCCCTTGCTGGTTTGTTCATCGAAGCGCCCGACAATCGCCGGAATGCCGTTGCCGATGCACATAATCGGCGAATGCATTTCGAGTCCGAACAATCCGGCGGAACGGCGGTAAGTGCTCATGGCTTCATCCGTCAGCCAAAAGCTTTCACGCCAGACGACGCGCTGCCTCACGTCAGCAGGAAGCTTTTCGAGCAGCCATTGCCGTCCCACTTCCATCTGGCTCATGTCTTCCGGACAGAGCAACACCTTGAGCGAAGTTTGGCGGACGACGGCCGAAATGGCTTCGCGTAAAGGTGCGTGATCGTGCTCGGCCATCGCGTCGTTGCGCGCGGCTCGGCGCTGTTGCTCTTCGGTCATCGGCTGATTGCGAATCTTCCAGTACGGCGTGTAGCGCAGGCGCGGGATGCAGCAGAGGAACTTGCCTTCCTCCAGACCATTCGCCCGCAGAAAAGCCGTCGCCGCCGCATCGCTGCGCAAGTCGCAGGCGAACGCGCCGTCCGGCCCGAACTCCATCACTGGCGATTTCACCCCCTCAGCGCGCGCCTTCCCAAGCGAAACCGAATCGCGGAAGAAGACGAACTTCGCTTGGCCAAGCAGGTCTTTGTCATCGCCCGAAAGGAACGATCCGTGCGTGATGCCGTAAACGCCGAAAGGTTTGCCGGTGTGTTTGACGAAGGCGCCAACGTCTTTGGCCGCGACCAGCGACGCGCCTGATCCGTGCAACAGAAAATCGCACCACTCGATGGCGTCTTGCAGCTCAGGACTGGGAGCTTTGCCATTTGCGCCGATGCTGCCTTTGACGATACGGAGCTTGGGAAAACGCCGGTGCTCCATCGCCGCAACTTCCTCCGACAAATCCTGCGACGCCCACAGCCGCACTTCGGCGTCAGGCAAGTATTTTTCCAGTAGCGCCAGCACGCCTGGCGTGTGGGCGATGTCGCCGATGTTCACGACCTGCCACGAAGAACGCAACAGGATGCGGCGCGTCCTTTTGCCGGTCGTTTGCGCCGGCAAGCTTGCGCTCGAAGCGGCGGCGCTCACCGCC
>CAZRXE010001797.1:0-5181 GCA_964603695.1 uncultured Heliomicrobium sp. | reverse complement strand
GGATGGCTGGTGTTTGTGCTGTTCGCGCGATTATTCGGATTTTGGGTGGGCGTGGGCGCACAACTCGTCGCCATCGTCAGCGGCGAATTTCCGCAGTTTTCCATCAACGCGGCGACGGACGTTTTCTTTCTGGTCTTGTGTTTGGCTGTGCTGGTCGTGTTCATCAATGAGCGGTTGAATGTCGGTTGGCGCGTGATTTTATCGGCGGCGTTGACGGGCGCGGCTTACGTGACGCGCTACAACGGATTGTTTTTGCTGGCGGCCTGCTTGCTGGGAATTTTGCTGCTGAATCAGTTTGAGCAAACCTGGCCACAGCGCTCGAAGCTGACGGCGCTGTTTCTGGCTGTTTTTTTCGTGACGGCTTCGCCCTGGTTGATTGCGAACTACAAACATCGCGGCTCGCCGTTTTACAACACCAACTATTTGAACATGGCCACGGAGTTTTACCCGGAACTGGTTGCCGGCGAAGTCAATCAGGACGCCACGCGTGCGTTGGAAAGCCGCTTTGCGTCGTTTGGCGATGTGCTGCGTTACGATCCGGCGCGGCTGGTCAAACAGTATCCGGCGAATCTTTATGAAAGCCTGCGTTCCAGTTTGTATTCAACGCTGGTGTTTGCGTGGGTCGGTTGGTTGGGTTGGCTGGGCATTGTGCTGGCGCTGCGAAAATCCAAAGCCGTGCAGTTGGTGTTATTGGCGGGCGGATTTTATCTGCTGCTGATGGCGCTCAATCATTGGGAGACGCGCTATTACTTTTTCGTGATGGTCTTGTACGCGGGTTTTGCCGTTTATGCGGCGGCGCAGGTGTTGACGCTGGCGCACGCGCAGGGCTGGTTGCAGCACAAAGCCTTTGCCGCGATTCCGGTCGTCATCGTCGCGGCGATGTTCGGAATGTCGCTGGCCGAATCGCGCAAGGACATCAAGGAGTTTCTGGAAAATCAGCCGACGGAGTTGATCGGCGCGCGGGACTTTTTGCTCGGCCAGAGATCCGCGCCGTACAGTCTGCGCATCGTTTCGCGCAAACCGCATTTGGCTTATCTGAGCAAACAAGAATGGGTGTTCTTTCCGCAGGTGAAATCATTGGACGAACTGCGCGCCTGGATGGAAACGAATCGCGTGGATTATCTGGTCATCGGCAAACGCGAATTGAAAGAGCGCAGGGAATTGAAGCCGTTGGCCAAGCCGAAAAATGCGCCCGATTGGCTGAAAGCCGCGTGGCAATACGAACCGACGAATTTCATCCTTTATCAGCCGGTGAAATAAAGCCGGGTACGCATCGCTTCCAGCGTGCGTGTTTTCAAACACGCACGCTGGAAGCGATGCGTACCCAAGGTCACACAGTTTTCGTGACCTTCGACAGTGATCTGGGTTGATCAGGACTCAAGCCTTTGGCTTCGGCCAGCAAGGCTGCGAACAGTTGCGCCGGGATGATGTAAGGAATCGGCGAAAGCAGTTCGGGGATTCGATGCGGGATTTTGATGCTGCGTGAAGCGGCTTTGAGCGCGGCGGCTTCGCTGGAAATGACGACGGTTTCCGCACCGATGGTTTTCAGTTTGGCCAGCAGGTCTTTCATTCCGGGCAGCGTCGGCCCTGGCGGTGCGAACAGAAAGACCGGAAAGCCTGAATCCACCATTGCAATCGGCCCGTGCAGAAAGTCCGCGCCGGAAAATCGCTCGGCCACCACATAACAGGTTTCCATCAGTTTGATGGCGAATTCGTAAGCGTTGGCGTAATTCAGTCCGCGCCCTACCACCACGCACTGTTTCATAAAGGCGTAGCGTTCAACCATCTCGGCCACGTCGGTTTTCAGCTTCAAGGATTCGGTGGCGAGTTCCGGCAAGCGTTCGATTTCCATTTCTTTTGGCGCATCGCTCAGGGCGCGCGCCAGCAGATGAAAAATCAGCAACTGGCC
Source organism: uncultured Heliomicrobium sp. (assembly GCA_964603695.1). GTDB lineage: Bacteria > Acidobacteriota > Blastocatellia > RBC074 > RBC074 > RBC074. Next base: position 3,272 of record CAZRXE010001797.1, on the reverse strand, counting down.
GGTGAAGGTTTTCGTGGCGGCGACGCTGCGTTCGCGTCCGGCGTGGATCAAAAAGGTTTCGTCGCTCAATTGCGCCATCGAAGACTCGGCTTCATTGGTGACGGCCAGCGTGGTCGCGCCGCTGCGTTTGGCGTTTTCCAGCGTCAGGTTGATGTCCACTCCTTCGCCGGATTGCGATACGCCGACGACCAGCGCGTCGCGCAAGTCCAGTTTCTTTTTGTAAAGCGTGTGAACCGCCGGCGCGGCGAGCGAAACCGGAATACCCGTGGTCAATTCCAGCAAATAACGACCAAAGAGCGCGGCGTTGTCGGAACTGCCGCGCGCCACCAGCACAATCAAGCGCGGACGATTAGCTTTGAGCCGGGCCGAAAAGCTTTCGATTTTTTTCGCTTCGCGTTGGATGGTGCGTTCAATGGCGGCGGGTTGTTGTTCGATCTCTGAAAGCATCAAAGACATGAGTTGGAATCGAGCCTCCTGAAAAGAGATGGTTGGTTATTTGGTCGGCAACAGACTGCCTTCGTAAAACGTGTGAATAGATTGTTTGATCTCCGGTTCCGAAGTCTTGCCGGAATCGAGCCGCACCAGCAAACGTTGCAGCAAGCTGATGCGGAACTGCGCGCGGCGTCCGTCGTTGAGCAGAATCGCGTGCGAATTGCGGCGGAACTGTTCTTCAAACAATTCGTCCGCGATGGACTGCAACTGCTCAAAGCTGAACTTTTCGGCGGCTTCGACGCTTTGGCTCAGGTTGTCGGGCGCGGCCTTCAATTGCTTTTGCACGTATTCGTCCAGTCTGGGCAGGACGATAAGGTTGTAGCCCCAGTCTTCCAGATAGCGGCTGAACAGCAGCGTGACTTGCGCGCGGTCAATGCGCAGAACGCGATCCGTGTCGGTGCGCAGCGATTTCATCGCCGTGAAATGAATTACGGCCTGCGCCAGCGCACGGTTGACGGCTTCGCGCGTTTCGTTGTCGTCGGACGGATTGGAAGAAGCGTAGCTGAGCAGCCGATCCAATTGTTTCTGACCGCGCAACTCCGCCAGCACGGCTTCCTTGCCGCTTCTGTTTTCGGAAAGATCCACCAGCGCCACGCGCACACCTTTTTCGATGGTCTGCGAAGCGGCTTTGGCAAATACCAGCCGCGCTTCCGGACTGGTTTGCGGCGTGTGAATGAACAGCGCGATGTCCGTACCGGACGCGGGATCGGAATTCGCCCCCGCGCCGCCCGCGAGTTTGATTTTGGCGGCAACAGATTGTTCGAGGTCAATGGGATTGCGGTTTTCAGTGGATTGGCTGCCCTCTTTTGACGAATAAACCGGAAGAATCCTCGGCGTCTGGCTGTATTGACGAGCAATCAGCCGCGCCAGCAACGTAAGCGTCGCCGCCGTCACGTTGTCGTCAAAAACGACTCGATCTTCGAGCCGGCGCGAAGCGATTTCGCCGATCAGTCGCGCGCGGGCAATCTGCGCGGGTTTGGCGTATAAGTCGCCGGTTTGCACCAGCAGTAAGTAACTCAGCGTGCCGTCGGCAGCTAGCTCCAGCGCCGTCTGACAAATTTGTTTTGACGTGTCCGATGCGTCAGACGCGGCAAAACCGTAAATCGGAAGCTGCGGATATTTACGGCGTACCTGGCTGATGGCTTTCAATTGTTGCGGCAGTTTTTCCGGCGCGGCGTTCGTGGCAATGGTGTCGAATGAAACGATCAAGCCGTTGATGCCGCTCAGATTCAGACTCGCGATCCATTCAATCAGTGGTTCGGCTTGCGGCGCGGGCAGCAGCAGGCGCGACGGGGGCAGCACCAAATCCTGATCGGCTACCTGCCCCAGCATACGCAATTGCTGAAGCTTGGCGTCACGCGGAATCAAGGCGATTCTGCCGTCGAAGTGACTTCTGCTGACGGGCTGAAGTAGTGGGCGTTTTTTCTGCGCGAAGTTTGAAGGCGGAAACAACAGTGCCGGTAGCAACAGTATCAACGGAAGTGCCGGCAGGATTGCCGGAAGAGACGAACGCCAAAATTTAATGGCGGTCTGGTTATACATCTTGGCGTTCATCTCAATCGCTCGGATTACGGACGACGACGGACTTTTCCGGTCGGCGTTGGCGCAGGCGCGGCGGGAACGCCGCCGCGAATACGTTGAAAATCATTGCTGCTGCTGGCACCGCGTTGATTGGAGCCGCGCAGATATTGGTCAATTTCGCGTTGCGTATTCTGGGCGCGTTCGCCTGAAGGCGGATGACTGGCCAGAATGGAACCGAGCGCGTTCGGATTGCTGCCGGAAACTTTTTGCAGAATCTCGAACATTTCCACCATGCCACCGGTGTTATATCCGGCGCGTTGAATGTTGTAGAGACCCAGAAAATCCGCTTCGCGTTCAGCGTCGCGTCCGTGCTTCATCAAGTAACCGCCCCCAATCAAATTCCCCGCCAGGCCGGCCAAATCCGCGCCCGTCTGGCCACCCAAAACCGCGCCGGCAATTTGGCCAATTCCAGCAATGATGCCGACCTTTTGCGCCTTCTTCACATTTTCCAGGCCGTGGCGACCAACAATGTGCCCGATTTCATGGCCGACGACACTGGCCAGTTGTGCTTCGCTGTTGGTGGCGGCGAGTAATCCCGTGTGAATGTAAACGCGCCCGCCGAGCGTGGCGAAAGCGTTGATGGCTTTGTCGTTGACGACGTAAAAGCGCCAGGGAATGTTCGGGCGCTCGGAACGGCGGGCGAGTTTTTGCCCCAGATTGTTGATGTAATCGTTAATGCCGCGATCTTCCACCAGACGAACCTGCTTGAGCATTTCTTGATGGACTTGTTCGGCCAGCTTCAATTCGTCTTCTTCGGAAAGGTAACCCTTGTTGGTGTATTCGCGGTTGCGGAATTTGTCGTAAACATTGGCTTGCGCCAGAACATTGACGAAGAGTACGCCGATGATGACGACGGCCAGCATTCGATACCAATTGGCAAACAGTTTCATTGCTCGTCCTCCTTGAATTATCTGTTGCGCTCACTCGTTGAGCAGGGAGATGGCATGCGGCAGAGTTCGAGCAATGGCGGCGAAGTTTTCGCGCGCGCCACGCACGCTGCCAGGGAGATTGATAATCAACGCGCGATTCCGGGTTCCACAAACCGCGCGTGACAATGCTGCCAGGGGAGTGATTTTCAAACTTTCGGCTCGCATCAATTCAGCCAGGCCAGGAGCTTCGCGGTCGATGACGTCTTTGGTCGCTTCCGGCGTCACATCGCGCGGCGCAAGCCCCGTCCCTCCCGTGGTCACAATCAAATT
>CAZRXE010001796.1:0-2216 GCA_964603695.1 uncultured Heliomicrobium sp. | reverse complement strand
TCCCATCAAATTGACGGTTCGGGGCAATAGGTTTTCGCATACGATTGAAACTCCCACCGAAGAAAAAAAGCTGGGGGGCGTTTTTGAAGACAGCACCTTCAGTTTGGGCGGCGTTGGATTGCAAGCGATTGAAGGATCTGAAGTCTTCTTTAATCAGTTTTTGATCTCAAAGCCGGAAAAGAAACCGTAGATTTCACCGGACTGGATTCGATCTGGAAATCCGGTCCGGTTTTATGAAAACTAGTAGCAATCCTGAATTTCAGGCCAACCATTGTTCTCGGTTATTACTCTCGGTCCATAGGGGACTCGCCACAACACATCAACCTTCAGAGTTCAAAAGAGGAGCGCAAATGTTGAAAAAATGTTTGAAAAGCCTGGCGTTGTTTGCCGGAATTGGTATTGGTTTATTGGTCTTCACTGTCGCGGCAATCGCTCAGTCCGGAACGACGACAGTGACCGGAGCCGGAAAGGGATATGTTCACGAAGCGGGCAAAAACGATACTCCCATTGCCGGCGCGCAGGTGGTTTTGATTGAAACGCGGTCGGGTTTTCAACGCAACAGCACAACGGATGCCAACGGGAACTTTTTTCTGTCCAACCTGAAAGCCGGAATCTACCAACTCAAAGTTCAGGCTAAGGGATACAGGGCAATTATGGACAAGGAACCGGGAATTGATCCGAAGGAAAAATCGGAAATTCTGGGATTTGAAGTGCAGCAGGGAATTATCAGCACGGTGCAACTGCCGCCGCTTTCATTGGTGAAGATCGTGGATCCTACTCAGCCGCAACCGGTGATCGCGACACAGCCATCGTCAGTCCCCGCCAACCCAGCGGCCAGTCAGTCTTTGCCCAGTGTCGCCAATCCTTCAACACGGCAGTTGGTAAGTTTGGAGAAAACCTCGAATGTGGCAACGTTTGATTCGCGGACTTTGCTGACGCTGCCGCTTTTCGGCAATCGCAGTTTCGATCAATTAGCGCTGCTGGCTGCGGGCGTGGCTCCCGCGCCGCAATCCATAGGTATCGGCGTCGGCCCAGGCGTTGGTGCGGGCGTCGGCACTTCCGGGCAATTCTCGGTCAATGGACTGCGTTCGCGCGCCAACAATTTCACCGTGGACGGTTCGGACAACAACGACGAGGACATCGGCGTCAGGCGGCAGGGCTTTACGGCATTGGTTCCGCAATCGGTGGAGAGCGTGGAAAATTTCAGCATCACGACCTTGCTTCCGACTTCGCAATACGGGCGTAATCTCGGCGCGCAAGTCAACGCCAATTCCCTCGGCGGCAGCAAGCAATTTCATGGAACGCTTTATGGCTTTTACACCGACCGCCGCTTGAAAGCGCGTGATGCCTTCGATCAGACCGGCGCACAAAGCAGCTTGCTGCTGGGGCGCGGCGGGCGTCCGGTCGGAACGAACTGCACGCTCGACAACAGCGGCGCCACGGTTTGCAGCAGGACGATTTCCTTGCCTAATCAGGTGGCGGGCGAAAATCCGTTCACGCGTGCCCAATATGGCTTTGCGCTGAGCGGGCCGTTAAGCAAAGGGCAAACGCCGGGCGGGACGGTGCCCAAGTACCAAACCTTGTTTTTCACTTCTTTCGAGCGGCAGGATCGCAACAATGCCATCCAGGAATCGCATTTCGCCGTGCCGACCGTCGCCGAACGCGGTTTGTTTGGCAGTGGCGAAACCGGCTTGCTTGTTCGCACAGGAAATCAACCTCGTCCGGCATTTCCCACGTCGGCGGTCGGCGATTACTACTTTAGCCTGTTTCCGTTCGCGAATAACCCGAATGGCCCGTATGGCCGGAACACTTACACCGAGCAATTGCCCGCAGGCGCGGACGGAACAATCTTTTCGCTGAAGCTGGAGCGTCCCTTTATGGCTTACAACAAAGAGCATTTGCTGACGGGGCGATACAATTTCACTCAGGATGCAACCACGCTGCCCGTGACCGGCGAAGCGATTTATTCTTCGCTGCGTGCCAAAGTGCGGACGCAGAACATTTCGCTCTTTTTGAGCAGCACGTTGTCGCCCGTACTGTCGAATGAAGCTCGTTTATCTTATGGACGCACGCGGTTGAATTTTGACGAAGTGCGAAGCTCCGGGTTGTTGCCGTCTCGGCTCGGAAACACGCCGTTTCTACTCAACCGGCCATGCCTTTCCAACACTACGCAGCCGCAAGATTCGGTGACTTCGTATGATCCGTTTTGTATTTCC
>CAZRXE010001795.1:0-4692 GCA_964603695.1 uncultured Heliomicrobium sp. | reverse complement strand
ATCGGTGACGCTGCTGGTGGCCGTCGCCGTGTTGGTGACCAGCGCGCCGTTCAAGGCCGCCGGAGACACCACCACGTTGATGACGAACGAAGCCATTTCGCCCAATGCCACACCCGATTTCGAGCAACTGACGGTTCCGGTTCCGCCCACAGCAGGCGTCGTGCAATTCCATCCCGCAGGGCTGTTGATCGAAGTGAAGACCGTATTGGCCGGAATGTTGTCGGTCATCGTCACATTGGTGGACGAAGGCCCGGCATTGGTCACTTTGACCGTGTACGCCAGCGTTGATCCGGCGGCGACAACAGAAAGCCACGTTGCGTCTGCCTCGCCATTCTCGGTATTAGTGAGCAATGGCGTAACTCCGCTGCCGTTCGCATTCATGGTGTAAAAGTCGTTGTCCCCGTCACGATTGGATGTGAACAAGACCTTTGTTCCGTCTGGAGACCACGCAGGCTGAATGTCCGCGCCGGCATCATTTGTCAGGCGAGTTTGACCAGTACCATCACTGTTCATCACATAGATTTCCGAGTTTCCGTCACGATTGGAGGCAAAGAGAATCTTTGTTCCATCCGGCGACCACGCACTGAAATCAACCGTGTCCGAGAATGTATTGTTCGTTAGCTGAACAATGCCTGAGCCATCCGCATTTATTACAAAAACTTCGTTGTCCCCATCACGGTTGCTGGTGAAAACGATCTTTGAACCATCCGGTGAGAATGTTCCTCCTGTGTCTACTGCTGCGTTGTTTGTCAGCCGCGTCTGATTCGAACCATCCGCGTTCATCACGTAAATTTCAAAATTCCCATCACGGAAAGAGCGGAAAATGATCTTGCTTCCATCCGGCGACCAACCATAGGGCGAATCAATCTCATTGCCTGGGTTGCTTCCCACAAAGGTTAGCTGAGTGACTCCGCTTCCATTGGCATTCATCACGCCGACGCGCGTTGTCCCATCGAAACTGTTGGACGCGAAAGCGATCTTGCTGCCGTCAGGCGACCATACGGGATTTTCATCACGACCTGAACCCGCATGGATCAACGTCAAACCGCTTCCGTCAGGGTTGATGGTGTAAATGTCTCGTGTGCCGGATGGCGTTGTTGTGGACAACGCAATCTTCCCATTGACCTGACTGCTTGGCGCTAAGGTCTTGGCGACGATGACATCCGCCAAGTTGGAATTGGCGCTGAATTCCGAAGTGTTGCCGTTGGCATCCGTGGCCGTGGCGGTGATGGGATCGGTGGTATTCGGAGCGCGTCCGAGGAAGGCTGTCCAGGCGGCTATTTGCGCTGGTGTCAGCGTCAGCGTACCGGAGAATCTGCCTAAGCTATCCGCCGTCAAGCTTCCCAAACAGATGCGGCCTTCGCCGTGCGGAACGCTTGCGCCGTCGCCCAGGAAGACTTCGCCGCGCTGATTATCCGGCGCGTTGTCGGCGGCATAAACTTCAACGGACGCTCCGGCAAAGGTCGCGCTGCCCGCCGGATTGTTCCCGATGAATCCGCTCAGCGTCAGGGTGTTGCCGGACAAGCTGGCGGACGTGATGACAGGATAATCAATGAACTCGTTCGGTTTATTTGCCGTCTTGGCTCCGTCATTTGCTGTCACGCCGTCCAAGGCATTTAGATCAATGCCGACGCCTGCATTACCGAAAATGCTATTGCGCGTGATGGTGACGGGGATGCCAACCGTCGAATTACTGTCATTGATTGCAATGCCGACGCCGCTTGCCGGCAAACCGGCGGCACCGGAAATTCCGGTAATGATGTTACGGCGAATAGTGGCTGAAGGAATGGCCACGGTGTTGCCGGCTCCCGTTCCAATGCCTGCCGTTTGATGACTGGTGATCGTATTTTCTTCAATCACATCACCATCCCGGTTGGCAATCTCCATGCCTTTACAGCGAGCGAAGTTGACTCCGGTAAGGTTGCATTGACCATTACGAACAAGATTTCTCCTCACCATCATGTTCATAAACTGAAGGGTCAAGGAATCCGGATTTCCAAGCGTGCCGCCTGCGTTGAAAGCAAATTCATTGTTTTCAACCAAGCTGCCACTGCCTGAATTAGTGCCGGAGTTTTGGAAAAGGAAGATGCCGCCGGAGGCGTTATACGCAATGAAGTTGTTACGTATGACGACTGCGCCAGTAGCAAGCACGCCTTGAGGAACGGTTTGCACGACAGGGGCTGTTCCATCAGGCAATGCTCCCAGAAGATTGGCTTCAATTGTTACCGGGTTGGCGCTTGTCACGCCGTTGGTAACCTGAACCAAGCCGGTCGTTGTTGAAGCCGTCTGCAATCCATAAACCGAAAGGCCACGAACCAAACTACCGCCTGTCGAGCCGTTGAAATTCAAACAACTGCCGGTGGTTTGCGCCGTGCAGTTAATTGCAACTGCCGGTCTTGCCACAGTGCTAAGACTTAATTCGTCTCCGGAGCCGGGAACACAATCCGTGCCCGTACCGACTGTCCCGCCAGTACCGATTGGCGCGCCTGTGCCATAGCCCGTCTGTGTCGTGCCGTTGATGGTGAGCTGCTCGGTGATAACCGGCAGCGCGGATGTCAGCGTGATTGTATGCGGCCCCGTGCCTGGAATGGCGAAGCACACCGTATCCGGTCCCGCCGAAGCGTTGGCGTCCAGAATCGCTTGCCGCAAGCTGCCCGCGCCGCTGTCGTTGGTGTTGGTCACGCAACCAGGCACCGCGTCGGTATCGGTGGCCGAATTGTTGGTAGGGTTTGTCTCCGTGGTTCCCGAAGGCGGAGCGATGCTGGCGGTGTTGGCTACCGAACCGGAGGCAGTCGGAGACAACTGCGCCGTCAGCGTAATGGTCACGGTCGCATTGACCGGCAAATTGACCGTGGCGTTGACATTGCCCGTGCCGTTGGCTGTGGTGCAAGCGCCGCCGCCCGTGCCGTTGCCGCAAGTCCAGGTGGCGGATGAAAAGACCGCCGCCAACGTGTCGGTGACGGTTGCGCCGGTCACGGCTTGTGGGCCGTCGTTTCTGGCCACGATGGTGTAGGTCGTCATCGTGCCGGGAACGAGCTTCGTTACGTTGTTGGTTTTGGTGACGGACAAATCCGCCGTCGGCAGAATCGTCACCGATGCCGTGCCGCTGTTGTTATTGGTCGGGAACTCCGTTTGGCCGGTCATCGCCACGTTGGCCGTGTTGGTGACCGAGCCGGGCGTGGCCGTCGCGCCGACCGTGTAATTGATGGTGATCGGGCCGCCGACCGAACCGCCCACGCCGATGGGCAGCGGGCCGGTGTAAACGCAATTGATGGTCGAAGGCGCAACCGAACCTGAACAATTCCAGTTCGTGCCGCTGACGGCCGCCGCGTTGGCGATGGTCAAGCCGGTCGGCAAGGTGTCGGTGACGGTGATGGTCGGCGCGGGCAGCGCGTCAATCGGGCCGGTGCCCGTGACGGTGTTGTTGCTCACGCTCAGCGTGAAGACTCCCGTTTGGCCTTGCGGCACGCTGCCGGGAGAAGCCGACTTGGCGATGAGCAAATCCGGCTGGACAACTGTTGTCGTGACGATGTTGGAACCCGGACGGCGCGCCGTCAGGCTCGGTGAATCGCCGACGTAATCGTTCGTGTACACATTCAACCGCGCATTGCCTGTCGGCTGCACCGGCACGTTTAACCGATACAGATTACCGACCGGCAAATCCGCCGGCGCGGCTGTTGCAAACGGCAAGGCGATAAAGCCCGTCACCTGCGCCAAGCTCGCCGGACAATTGGCGCTGCCGAATTGTGCCGCCGTGCAGAAATTGGTGGTCGAGGCGGAGTTTGTTCCGCCGCCGGTCAGGTTATGCCCGGCGTGATAGGGATCGCGATTGATATTCGCGGGCGCGTTGCTGGTGTAAAGGATGGCGATGTTCGCATCCGTTGCCGTGGCGGGTGGCCCGGCGGCGGCCACGGGCGTGGCAATCGGCCCGGTCAGTTGCAGCGTTCCGGCGTAGTTGGTTGCCGGATTGCGTCCGTCGCCGTTGTAAGGCAGCACGTCCAGCAAACGCACGTTGCTGAGCGGCAGGCCGATGGCGCTGTAAAACAGCGAATAAGTGAATCCGGTGTTGGCCGGAACCAACGTCTTGTCCACCGTCTTACTCAGCAAAATGCCGGGCGTGGCGCTGACGTTCAAAATCCAGTTGCTGAAACTGCATACCTGATTCGTGTTGCAACGGAATCCGGTTCCCGCGCCACCGTAAACGGCATCGTTCAGATTGTTGCCGGTCGTATCGGCAAAACTGGTGTTGAGCAGTTGCGTGCCGTTGGGCGCAAGCAGCGACACCGCTGCATTAAAGCTCAAGATAGGCAGGTTTCCGGCAGTTGCGCCGATATCTACCTTCTTCGCGGTTTGATTGTTCAATGTCCATTGGCAGGCAGTGAAACCGGCAGGCGTTGTGCCACTGGGATACAGCGCGGTCGGCAAACCGCTGTTGGCACAAACCGGATCGGCCAAAGGCGCTCCGCCGAAAGTGGAAGTGCCCGGCACATAACTCATGTGATTGGGCAGGACATCCCAAACGGTGACATCCGTGGTGTGCTCGCTGCCGCCCGTGGTTAAGTTGACGGTCAGTGTGTAATTGACCTGCGTTCCCACTGGAACCAGTGAATTCGCAATCGGGAAATTGGTGGAGGTTTTAGAGACTTGCGCATATTCCGTTTGGAAAATGCGGATGGCATCCGACGCCATATA
>CAZRXE010001794.1:0-1602 GCA_964603695.1 uncultured Heliomicrobium sp. | reverse complement strand
TCAAGTTTCAACTCGGTTTGCAGGCGACGGATGAAGTCGAGTTTGCCCAATGCGTCCATCCATTGTGACGCGGTTTTCAGTTTGGTGGCTTGCTCCAACAGGACACCACATCGGACAATTGCGGCCTTGCTCCACGCCTCACCCTCCGGCTGGGTCTTGAATCCGAACGCTTCAATGGCCTCGATAGCCGCAACGATGAGCGCAGGCTCACTGCCGCTTAACATTCCGCCAAGATGTTCCAACCGCGCCGCGAGCACCTTGGTATCCAGCCGCGCAAGTTCGGATGCGGCGTTGGCGTCCGTCGGGTTGAGGCGCGCGATGCTTTGGAGAGCTTGCAACGCCTCTTCGTCGTTGCGGTTCAAAACAGCCTTCCGGTAAGCGGCGTAAAGCGGATGATCGGTAGTGATGCCTTGCGCGTAACAGTCGTTTAACGCGTGAACGGATCGTGCATCAATCCGTTCGGCGACCGGCAACGCGTTCTGCTGGCAGAAGCCCCGCCAGTCATCCGCGCTGCGGAATTCCAGAATCGTGATGAGGTCAAGCAGGTTGGGCGCAGTTTCGGCAAGCTGGATTGCTTGATGGCGGTCGCCTGCCTTGATCATGGCCTCGCACTGCTGCAAGCGCAGATTCGCGGCGTGACACGCGGCGGCGTAATCGCCCGCGAGCTTCGGCGCGATGTCCGGGTTGCCGCCCTGCTGGAGCAGTTCGGACATCTTGCGAATCAGACGTTCAGTTTCGAGGAGGGTCATATCATCATTGTTCCGATACGCCGCCGAATTTTGCGACAACTTTGGTTGACGGATTCCCGGAGGAAATTGCGAAGCCGACCATCATCGGCGCAGCTTTCGATACCGCGTTCGATAGACCGCCCGCTTGCCACGTCTTCGCATCAAATGAATACAGCGGGAGAATTTGCTTTTCGTCCGCTTGAACTCTGAAAAAAATCTGCTTGGCCTGATTCGCTTTAGGGATGTCGTGTTCTGCTGAATCGAACTTGCCGGCGGCATCTCTACGATAGGCAATGATCTTCGATGGAGTAGCGCCAATGAAAAGAAATGCTGAATTGGTTTTGTCAGATTCCCGCGCCATGACGCCGCACACACTGCCGGCTGGGGGCGGTTCGTTCCTGATTAGCGTGGCCTGAAATGCCTTTGTGAAATTGCTCTTACACACGAACAGTAAATTGTCCCCTTGGGCAGCAAACCCCTCCGCGCTACCTGAAAGATCGTAGCGCGGCGAAATGAATTCGGCGTTGGGATTTGATACGTTTCCAATCGCAACTCGCATCCATCCATCGGGCAACTTGAACTCGGTCGCTGCTGGTGTTGTGATCGTGCGCTCCGTCTTGGTAGCTGGTGTTTGGCTTGTGTCCGCAGCTTCCGGCGCTTTGAGTTGCGCCTTGGCTGTATTGACTACTCCTGTGGCGTCTGCTGTCGTCGCAATCGGCGTGTTTGCGGTAGTTGGGGTTTCGTTGGATGATGTGCCGCCGATACCGTTGCCTTTTGTCGGGTGTTGTGGGCGCTTCAACCAAACAGCAATTCCCAAAACAGCCAGTCCAACCATTACGCCACAAATCGTCAGGATTTTCCTTCGGCGCAATCC
>CAZRXE010001793.1:0-2769 GCA_964603695.1 uncultured Heliomicrobium sp. | reverse complement strand
GCGCCACCTGGAACTCAATTTCGAGTTTCACGGATTGATTGTCGAACTTTCAGGCAACGGCAAACTGGCCGAAACCTATCATCGTTTGCGCGTGCCGATTCAAGTGGCGGCGATTCATCACCGTTCGGAAAACTGGATGGAGCGCATCGCGCAGGAACAAAAAGAACACCGCGCCATCGTGCGCGCGCTTGAACAAAAGGATGCCGCGAACGTGGCGCGCGCCATCCGCGAACACATCAGCCGCGGCGGCGCGTCTTTGCTGAAGGATGTCGAACGATCATTCACACAAAATTGACCATTCGTTCTGGTCACTTCCGACAAACATCTCAATGTTATTCAGGGCGTCATCTCGCCCACATCACGGAGGCTCACTTATGTCCCACTCTCTTTCCCCTCGCTTGCCGGCGGCAATGCGAATGACTGTTCTGACGGTCTTTCTGCTCGTGTCAGTTTCGTTGTCCGCGCTGGCGCAGCGCGGACGCGGCACCATTCTCGGCGGCGTCACGGATGCCAGCGGCGCGGTCGTTCCCGGCGCAACCGTCACGGTCATCAACGTCGCCACCAACGCTTCGGCTACCGTCGTCACCAACGGCGACGGTTATTACACCGTGCCCAATTTGTTGGTCGGCGCTTATTCAGTCAGCGTGACCAAAGACGGATTCAAGAAAGCCGTGCGCGGCGGCATCACGCTCGAGGTGGACCAAAAGGCCGAAATCAATCTGACGCTGGAAACCGGCGCAGTCAGCGAAACCATTCAAATCACCAGCGAATCGTCGCTCGTGGATACGACCACCGCCACCTTCGGCAAGGTAATCGAAAACCGCCGCGTGCAGGAACTGCCCGTCAATGGCCGCAACGCGCTTTCGCTGGTGCTGCTCGCGCCTGCCGTGCAATCCGGCGTGGGACCGACAGCTTCGGGTTTTGCAGATCGCGGCACACAGGTTTCGTTCATTCGCATCAACGGTTCTCCCTTCGCCACGAACAATCTGGTTGTGGACGGTCTGAGCAGTGTCAACGCCTACCTGCCAGACGTGAACATCAACCCCAATGTGGATTCGGTGCAGGAATTCAAAGTCCAGACCAACACGATGTCGGCGGAGTACGGCTTCACGCTCGGCGGCGTGGTCAATCTGGTGACCAAGTCAGGCACGAATCAATATCACGGCACGCTCTATGAGTTCTTCCGCAACAATTACCTCGACGCCAATTCCTGGGCGAACAATCGAGCTTCGCGTCCAATTCAACCGTTGCGCTACAACCAATACGGCGGATCCTTCGGCGGGCCTGTGCGTTTACCGGGCAAGGTCTTCGGTCCGCTCGGTTACGACGGGCGCGACAAGAGCTTTTTCTTTTACAACTACGAAGGCTATCAGTTCGTAACCAACGCATCGGGCTTTTACACCTTGCCGACCGACGCTATGCGCAACGGCGATTTCTCTAAACTGGCTGATGCCACTGGCAAACCGATACTGATTTACGATCCGGCAACGACGCGCGCCAATCCGAACGGCAACGGCTTTTTGCGAGATCCGTTCCCGAACAACATCATCCCCTCCAATCGCATTGATCAGGTCTCGAAAAACTTTTTGAAGTATTACCCGCTGCCCAATCGCACGCCGGACAATGCCTTCACGAATCTCAACAATTATTTCGGCGCAGTCTCGAACAAGCGCACGCTCAGCAATCACACGGCGCGCTTCGATCAGCGCATCAGCGAACGCAACAACTTTTCGGCGCGCTACACTTTTTACAAACAGTACACGGACCAGGGCACGTCGAATCTTTTTCCCGATCCGATTGTTCGCCAACGCTTCGATCCGTTTCGCGGTCACAACGTCGTGCTGACCGATCTGCACAACTTCACGTCGAATTTGATTCACGAATTTCGCATCGGCGTAGCGCGGCAAATCTTCGATTTCAAAGTGGCCAGCGCGGGGGAAAACCTGCCGCAACAACTCGGGCTGCCGCCCATCGTGCCGCCCGACACCATTCCGGCAGTGAGCAACGGATTGCCCGGATTTCAAACCGGCACGGTTGGCAAACGCGGCGGAGCAGTCTGGCAATTGTTCGATTCGCTGACCTGGTTGCGCGGCAATCACACGTTCAAATTCGGCACGGAATTGCGACTGACGCAGGCGAACAATCTGCAAAAGAGCGCGCCGTCTGGATCGTTCGGCTTCGCCACCACGTTGACCGACAACGCCGCACCGGTCGCCGGCAACCGCATCAACACCGGCAATTCGTTCGCGACGTTTTTGCTTGGCACGGTCAGTAGCGCCAGCGTCACCACGCACCTGGGCGAATCTGAAGTCGGCAAAGCTTATGGTTTTTACGCCAACGACGAATGGAAGATTCGCCGTCGTCTCAGCCTGAGCCTGGGCTTGCGCTACGACTATCAGCAACAGCCTTACGAGCGGCGTTGCGGCACTTCGATGTTCAATCCATTCGTCACCAATCCAGCCAATGGTTTGAAAGGCGCGACGCAATACGCCTGCGTTGATTACGGACGGACGTTTTCGGAAACCGACGGCAATGACTTCGCGCCCCGTGTGGGCTTTTCGTGGGATGTGCGGGGCAATCAAAAGACAGTCGTGCGTGGCGGCTACGGCATTTTTATGTCGGCGCTTTTTTCTTACTGGAACAGCAACTACGAAAGCACCAACGGTTTTGCAGGCACGACGACGCAATATCTGCCGCCGGCCAATAACAGCTTGCTGACTGCGTTCCAATTCAGAGACGGCTTCCCGACCGTCCCCAATCAGCCCCTGG
>CAZRXE010001792.1:0-2352 GCA_964603695.1 uncultured Heliomicrobium sp. | reverse complement strand
GATTCCGGATTTCGCCGAACAGTTAAGCGCCGGAGAATTACCGATCAACGGCGTCAAGATTGCGCGTTCATCAAAACGCCCATCAAAGGCGCAGTAAATAAGCGCCGCACTTTTCAATTGGAAAGAGAAATCATGAACCGAATTCGACGCATTCCTTTTGTTCTTTTGGCGGTGTTATTCGCCGCGCAGACCTTCGCGCAGCAAGCGGCCAGACAGGCGGATTCAAGCCTGCTGACGCTGGACACCATTTTCAGTTACGGCGCGAAATCGCTGGGCTGGCATCAGTGGCAGGCGGACGGCAGCGGCTATTTGATGCTTGAACCTTCAGCAGCCGGCAGAGGCGCGCTGGATTTGGTGCGCTACGATGCAGCTTCGGGCGCGCAAACGATTCTGGTTTCGGCGCAAAACCTGACGCCGCCCGGTGCGCAATCGCCGCTCGTGATTGAAGAATTCACCTTGAGCGCCGACAACAAACGTTTGCTGGTCTTCACCAATTCCGAGCGTGTCTGGCGGTCGAACACGCGCGGCGATTATTGGGTTTTCGATCTCGACGGCAAAAAGCTGAAAAAGCTGGGCGACTTCGCCAAACCTTCTTCGCTGATGTTCGCCAAGTTTTCACCGGATGCCACGCGCGTCGGTTATGTTGTTGAAAACAACCTTTATGTCGAAGACCTCGATGCCAAAGCCGGAAGCCGCGTCAAACAGTTGACCACGGACGGCGCGCAATACACCGTCAACGGCACTTTCGATTGGGTTTATGAAGAAGAACTTTTTTGCCGCGATGGCTGGCGCTGGTCGCCGGACGGCAAGCGGATAGCCTATTGGCAACTGGATGCTTCCGGCGTCAAAGAGTTCAAGATGATTAACAACACCGACGAACTCTATCCGAAGATCATCAGCTTTCCCTATCCCAAAGCCGGCGAGATGAATTCCGCCGCGCGCGTCGGCGTTGTCAGCATTGAAGGAGGCGGGACGCAATGGTTCCAGGTTCCGGGCGATGCGCGGGCCAACTACCTGCCGCGAATGGAATGGGCGGCCAGTTCCAACGAAATTCTGATTCAACAACTCAACCGATTGCAGAACACCAACACAGTCATGCTCGGCGATGTTCAGACTGGCAAAGTTCGCACCGTGCTGACGGAAAAAGACGATGCCTGGGTGGATGTCTCGTGGGGCGCGATTGATTGGGATCGGCGCGGGCTGGCGCGCGGCGATGTGGAATGGATCGAAGGCGGCAAACGCTTTTTGTGGGTCAGCGAACGCGACGGCTGGCGGCACGTTTACTCAATTTCACGCGACGGTTCGGACGTGAAGTGCATCACGCCCGGCAATTACGATTTGATCGGCGTTGAACTGGTGGACGTGCCGAACGGCTGGATTTACTTTTCGGCTTCGCCCGAAAACGCCACGCAAAAATATCTGTTCCGTGCGCGACTGAACGGCGAAGGCAAAGCCGAAAGACTTTCGCCTGCAAACCAATCCGGCACGCATAACTACACGATTTCTCCGCGCGGCGATCTGGCCATTCACACCTATTCGGCGGCGACCAAAGCGCCGGTGACGGATGTGGTTCGCTTTCCGCAACACGCGGTCGTGCGAACGATGTTCGACAACAAAGAACTGGCCGAACGCCTGGCCAAGCTGAAACCCGTGGCGCACGAATTCTTCCGCGTCAAGATCGAGGACAACGTGGAACTGGACGGCTGGATGATGAAACCGCCGGGCTTTGACGCGACGAAAAAGTATCCCGTGCTCTTTCACGTTTACGGCGAACCGTGGGGGCAAACGGTACTTGATGCGTGGAGCGGCGGTCAGGCCATGTGGCATCAGATGCTGGCGCAGCAAGGTTACGTGGTGATGAGCGTGGACAATCGCGGCACGCCGGCTCCGCGCGGACGCGCCTGGCGCAAGAGCATTTACCGCAAGATGGGCATTCGCAATTCGCTGGATCAGGCCAACGCCGCCCGCGCGATTTCAAAATGGCCGTTCGTGGACGCGACGCGCATAGGCATCTGGGGCTGGAGCGGCGGCGGCTCTTCGACGCTCAACGCTATGTTCCGCTACCCGGACGTTTACAAAGTCGGAATGTCCGTCGCGCCCGTGCCGGACATTCGTTATTACGATTCGATTTACCAGGAACGTTATTGCGGCCTGCCGCAAGACCATCCCGACGAATACAAACAAAGCTCGCCGATCACCTTCGCCAACCAGTTGCAAGGCCAACTGCTGCTCGTCCACGGCACTGGCGACGATAACGTCCACTATCAAGGCAGCGAAGCTCTGATCAACGCGCTGATTGCCGCCAACAAGCAATTCACGATGATGTCTTACCCCAACCGCTCGCACGGCATT
>CAZRXE010001791.1:0-4848 GCA_964603695.1 uncultured Heliomicrobium sp. | reverse complement strand
GGCGCAGCCATTGGTGGCGTCGTCAAACTTCGGGGCGGGTCAGATTTTGAACCGGCACTTCACGGTGGGCTTGGGAGCAAATGGGATGTTCAACATCTTCACGCTGACGCAGACGGATTTGGTTGTGGACGTGAGCGGCTTCTTCGCGCCGTAAGCAATCGGGAATAGAAAGTATGAAGCGGCAGACTGAAGTTTAACGTCAGTCTGTCGCTTTTTTGATGAGAGCGAGTTGATTTAGCGCGCCAATCCGACGCCGCGCAGCAATTCGGCAAATTCCGGTTCGCGTCGCAAACTGTCGTAAAGCGCGTTCACGCCCAGCCCTGACAAGTGATCGGAATGTTCCTGCAAAGCCTGCCGCAATTGCGCCAGCGCGCGCGTTTTGTCGCCGAGGCCGTTGTAAATGTAGGAAAGATAGACCGGCGACACGCGGCGCTGTTTGGCTTGTGTTTCCAGTTCCGCCAGGATTTTCAGCGCCTCCTCGCGATGCCCCAGACGCGCATGTGCATAACCCAGCAGCGCCAACAGACTATCGTTGCGATGCGCCGCCACGGCCTGTTGGATTTCGCCGAGCGCCTCGGCTTCTTTCGCCTGCTGCATCAGCGCCAGCGCGCGATTGCCCGCCGTCCACTGAAAGTCCGGACGCACTTGTTGCAAGCGGCGGCTTTCGGCCAGCACACGGTCAGGCTGTCGCGCATAAAGATAAACGCGGCACAGAATGTCGCCGGCGAACGCCGATAGCGGATCGAGTTCGCACCCGCGCTGGGCGGCGGCGCGGGCTTCTTCGAAGCGTCCCAGGCAGGCCAGCAGATTGGCGTAATTGCTGAACGCGATGGTGAGGTTCGGGTTCAATTCCAAAGCGCGTTTGAAGGACTGTTCCGCGCCGGCCCAATCCCAGTCGGCGAATTGCCGGCTCACGGCCAGTGAGTGATGCGCTTCGGCCAGTGTGTCGTCCAGTTCCAGCGCCCGTTGCGCGGCTTCTTTGGCGCGCGGCAAGGCTTCGCTCGGCGGCCAGTACTGGCTGGAAAAATCCGAGTACAGATCGGACACGCCCGTGTACGCCAGCGCGAATTGCGGGTCGAGTGCGATGGCTTGATTGAAATAGTCCAGAGCCTTGACGCCGTCCTGATAGGTGAACAGCAAAAAATGATGCCGCCCTTGCAGGTAACGCTGGTAAGCCTCCGGGTTGGCGGTGGCGCGCCTGGCGAATTGTTGTTGCCGTGCGCCGGTCAGACGCAGGCGCAGCTTGGCCGAAATCTCGCGCGCGATTTCTTCCTGCACGGCGAGCAGGTCGCTGGTCGAACGCAGGTATTGCTCGCCCCACAGCCGCGCGCCGTCTTGCGCGTTGACCAGCTCGACATCAATCACCAGGCGATTGTCCTGGTGCGACACGCGTCCCAGCACAACGGCGCGCACCTGCAAGGCCGCGCCGATTTCACGCGGATCGAGCGGGCGGCCTTTGTAGGTGAACACAGTGCCGCGCGCCATCACGCGCAAGTCCGGCAGTTGCGAAAGGCTGCGGATGATGGATTCGGTGATGCCGTCGGGAAAGTAATCCATCCGCGCATCCGCCGAAGCGTTGGCGAAGGGCAGCACGGCAATCGAATCGAACGCGGCGCGTTGCACCGGCCAGCGGCGCGTAAGCAGTACGATCCCAAGGCTGAGAGACACGACAGCGGCCAGTGCCAGCAGCCACGCCGGACGTTTGAGCAAATTCGCCAGCACGGACAGGCGTGCCGTCAAGCGCCGCGCGGCTTCGGCGGTGTCTGCGACTCGTTGCTCTTCGAGCGTTCGCAAAGCGGCGCGCACTGCGGCGGCGGACTGAAAGCGTTCAGCCGGCGATTTGGCGAGCAATCGTTCCAGCACGTTTTGCACAGCGGCGGAAGCTTGCGGCACGGGCGGCGGCGTTTCTTCCTGAATGGCCACGAGTACGTGGCCGGGGCTGGGGCCGGTGAACGGTCTGTACCCGGCCAGCAATTCATAAAGCACTATGCCCAGGGCGAACAGGTCCGTGCGCGCGTCGGCGCTTTCGCCGCGCGCTTGTTCGGGGGACATGTAATGCACCGTGCCCAGCACCACGCCCGGTTGCGTTTGCCCGCCTGTGCGGCTCGTTGCGGTTTGGTAAGGGTCGTCGCTTACACCTGTGAGTTTAGCCAGACCGAAATCAAGCACTTTGATGAGGCCGTCGGGGCGCACCATGACGTTTTCGGGTTTGATGTCGCGGTGGACGATGCCGGCTTGATGGGCAGCTTCGAGCGCGGCGGCGATTTGGTCGGCCCAGTCGAGCGCCACAACGGCGCACGCGCCCGCGTTTAAACGCGCGCGCAACGTGACGCCGGTGACGAATTCCGCCGCAAGATAAAACGCGCCCTGCTCCTGGCCTATGTCATAAATCGTGAGGATGTTGGGATGGTTGAGAGCGGACACTGCGCGCGCTTCCTGTTGCAAACGGCGTATGCGTTCGGCATCTTGCGCGAAGGCTGCGGGCAGCAGTTTGAGCGCCACAGGACGATTGAGGCGCGTGTCGTGCGCCAGATAAACCACTCCCATGCCGCCGCGCCCGATTTGCCTCTCAATGCGATAATGGCCGAGCGTGCGCCCCGCGTAGCTTTCCGAAAGGGCTTCGTTCAGTCCGGATTTTGTTGCCAGCAACTGGGCCACTTCCGGCGCTGGCGCGGCCAGATAATCGTCATCCAGGTGGTAAGCGAGCAAGGCTTCGACTTCGCGACGCAATTCATCGTCGCCCGCCGCCGCGCGGGCGATGAAGGCGGTGCGGTCGCCCGCCGGTTGCGCAAGCGATTGTTCGAGCAAGTCATCCACTTGCCGCCAGCGTTCAGGCGTCATCGCCGTCTCCACGGGTAAGTTCGCGCCGCAACCAGGCGCGCGCCGTGTTCCAATCGCGCATCACAGTGGCGGGTGAGATGCCGAGGGCGACGGCGGTTTCCTCAACGCTCAAGCCGCCGAAATAGCGCAACTCCATCACGCGGCACTTGCGCTGGTCCAGACGGTTGAGTTCCTGCAAGGCGTCGTCGAGCGCGACCAATTCGGCGTCGCGTCCGGCGGCAAGGGTGGCTGCTTCTTCCAACTCGACGTGCTGCACCGCGCCGCCGCGTTTGGCGAATTTGCGGCGTCGCGCGGTGTCAACCAGCACGCGGCGCATGGTGTGGGCGGCAATGGCGAAAAAGTGCGCGCGGTTCTCGAATTCATCGCCCTCCGTGCCGGCGGGTTTGATCAGACGCAAATAGGCTTCGTGGACGAGCGCGGAGGTTTGCAGCGTGTGCCCCTGGCGTTCGCGGCGCAGATAACCGTGCGCCAGGCGTCGCAACTCGTCATACACCAACGGCAGCAACTGATCGAACGCCGCTTGATCGCCGTTGCGCCAGGCGTGCAGGAGTTGTGTGACTTCGGGTTGGGATTCGGAGCTCATGCGATTTCCCTGTGTTTGGTGTAAGGCGGCGATTATAGCCGTGACCGACACGCACTCCCAAATTTTCCTGGTGCGACGGGTCTGGCCATCTCCGATCTCCAATTGCCAATATCTTGCCGGTCAGCGCCGCTGATTTTTTCTGAAGAAACTGAAACTGCTCAGCCGGTTCTTCGTCGCGTAGCGCCGGTCTGCGTTTAGACCGGCGATTCATCGCCGGGTAAGGTCTGAATCCGCCTACAATCATTCGTCGCTACGCGACGCGGAAACCTCCGCGCTGCATCGCAGGCCGTGAACGTCCTACCTCAATTCAACCGTCTCTTCGAGCCGAAGAGGCCTGAGCAGTTACAAGAAATTTTCTTTTCTAGTGAGAAGAACCGCCGCTCTTTCGCGCAGGAGTCAATGGGAGCGGCAAACAGCCGTGGCCGATTACGAAGCGTGCCAGTTGGGCGACTGTGCGCGTGAGCAAGCGGTGTCTCGCCGACAGGCGGTGTTGGGTGAGGCTGAGCGGGGCTTGCTTACGCGCGTGGCTATTTGGGCGGCACTGCATCGTAATGAAATCATTTCCAACAACGAAGAAGGAGAGACCATGACCAAATATTTTCGGACTTATTTCAGTCTTGCATTGCTGCCGGCCTTGCTTTGCGTGGCCGTATGGCAAAGCCCGTGGCGGCGCGCTACCGCTGCGCCGCTGGTGTTGGCGAATCTGCAACAAACCGACAAGCTGACGGCTCAGCCGCGCGTCCTGAGCGGATGTTACGGCACGGCGGTGGCGGTGGATGGCGATACGCTGGTGATAGGCGAACCGCTCAACGGCAATGGCGCGGTGCATATTTATAAGCGCACAGGCACGAGCTTCGGGCTGCAACAAAAGCTCACGATCAATAGCCAGGAACAGTTCGGCACGGCGGTCGCCGTGCAGGGCGACACCTTGCTGGTTGGCGCGCGTGATGCCGATGGCGCGCGCGGCGCGGCTTACGTTTACGTCCGCACAAACTTGACCTGGGTGTTGCAACAACGGCTGACCGCCGGCGACCGCACCACTGGCGATTACTTCGGCACCGCAGTGGCGCTGCAAGGCGATGCCGCCTTGATCGGCGCGAGTTTGAACGACGTCGGGGCGCATCTGGCGCAAGGTTCCGCGTATGTCTTCACGCGCTTCAACGGCGTCTGGACGCAGAAACAGCAACTGACGGCGGGGGACGGAGCCGCAGGCGACCGGCTCGGCACGAGCGTGGCAATCAGCGGCAACACCTGCTTGTTGGGCGCGCCCAACGCAGATGTCAATAACATGGAGGACCGGGGCGCGGCTTATGTGTTCGTGCTGTCGCACAACGTGTGGGTCCAACAACAGAAGCTGGTCGCCGGCGATGGCGCGATGAATCATCTGTTCGGCGGTGCCGTTGCCGTGCGCGGCGACCTGGCCA
>CAZRXE010001790.1:0-2722 GCA_964603695.1 uncultured Heliomicrobium sp. | reverse complement strand
AAATCGTTTTGGCGTCGTCATCGAGCAGCCCCACAACGGTTTCATAAGTTTTGTCGGCGCAGCGGAAAAGTCTTTCGGTTTTGAGCGTCTTCAAATCCAGCCGATCCAGGAAAGGACGGTCGCCTTCGGGCGATGAACCTTGTCCGGTCAGATAGATCGAATTGCCGCGTTGCAGAATCAAACCGCCGCCAAAACCGCCAAAGCCGCCGCCGCGACCGCCGCCGCTGCCATCGCGTTTGGTGATGGGATTGCCGGGATTGCCATAAGAATCCTGCTGCCTGCGCTCCCACAATTTACGTGGCGCGGCACCGGGTTCCAGAATCCAGGTGCGGATGCGGCGCGTGGCGCGGTCGGATTCGCTTAGCAACATCAGCCCGGTTTCGGTGTAAGACAGTCCGCCGAAGCGCCATTCCGTCTTGGCCACTTCGCTGGGGGCGGCGGAAAAAGGTGCGGCCAGTGCGACGAGTTTGTCGCGGTGGGGAACGTTATTTTTCAGATTGCCGTTGTCCAACGTTTCCACCCAGGTGATGGTCGCCGGCGCGTCAGGCCGCCAGCGAATGCCGCGCGGGCCGGTTTGCGTGCCGTTCATCGGAATGCCTTCGCTGGAAGGCACGTCGGCGATTTTTTTAGAGACTTCGCCGCGACGGTTCCAGATTTCCACTTCGTTCGGAAAACCGCCCATCGGAACCAGCCGCGAAAAAGGCCGCTTGATGCGCGTTACCAAAATGTACTCACCGCTTGGCGAAGCCGTCGCGTCCGACAAAATTCCCGGACGGCCAATCAAAGTCTTGCGTCCGGTGGCGCTGTCAATCGCCGCCAACTGACTGGTGAAGTAATAATCGAACAGGGCTTCGTCGTGTTCGGTCTTCAGCAAATCCTGGACGGTGGGCGCGGGCGCGGCCTTGCCGTAATTTTCCTGAATGTTCGGCCCGGTCGGGACGGCCGGCGCAGCGGGCGCAGCGCCCCTGCCTGTCGGCACAAGCTGGCAAAGCAGCGTGACGTTGTCTTTTAACCAGTCGCAGGGATCGCCCATCGTTCCATTCAGCCTATCCGTTCCGCTAATGAGCTTCGATTGTCCGCTCGCGACGTCGGCCACCCACAACTCGATACCATTGTCTTTCGTGTTGTTGAAGGAAAGCCGTTTGCCGTCGGGCGAAAAGCTGACGCCGCTGATATTGGCGTTCGGCGGCACGGAGATTTTCTTTTCGGTCCCGTCGGCAATGGATTTGAGCGTGATGCCGGTGATGCCGCCGCCGCGTTGTTGGCGGCCGTTGGTTTTCGGGTTGATGCGCGCTCCGGCCAGACGATGAATTGGTTCAGCCAGTTCGGCCACCGTCGGCAGGCTGCGCCGCGCGAGCAAAGCCACGGCGCGGCGATCCGGCGTCAGCATGACGCCGGGCGTCGGCGGAGCGTCCAGAATGTCAACGATGACTTTTGGTGGCGTCAGATAGCCGGACGCGGATTTGGACGGAGTTTGCGCTTGCCGCGCGCCGGATTGAAGCGACGCCGACGCCAGAACAAATGCAGCGACGAATGCGATGACTCGTTTTCGCATGACAGACCTCCTGAGATGTTTTTGTTGTTTGGGAAAAACGTGCGGAAGCCGCATTCTAGCAGCAGAAAAACCGTCAGGCTATGGCGGGCACGTCGAGGATGAAATCAACCCTTTCACGAATCGTGAAAGGTGGAGAACAGTCTTCTTTCATTTTCCATATTCCAGTTGGCATTTTTTATTTGTTATTGATTGCCGGAAAAGACTCTGTTTGGAAGATTGGCCAATGGCCAATCTTAAATTTCAAATTGAAAATAAGCAGCGAAGTGTTATCTGGGAAATGAAACTTGCCTGATCTCGGAGGGGTGAATGAGTCAACCGACGCGGCGTCGCCAACGATTGGAACACATTGACGATCTTTTGCAGCAGGCTTTGGAGCTTGGAGCAGACGAGCGGACGGCCTTTCTGGATGAGGTTTGCGCCGGCGATGCGGAGTTGCGACGCGAACTTGACGAACTGCTCGACGAAGAAGTGGAAACCGGCGAATTTCTGCGTCGCGCGCCGCAATTGGCGCGGACGCACAGTCAAACACCAGTGCTGTTGACCGGACAGCGGATTGGCCGGTATCGCATTGTGGAATGCGTAGGGCGCGGCGGCATGGGCGATGTTTATCGAGCGGAAGACCTGGAATTGGAACGTGAAGCCGCGCTCAAAATTCTCCCGCCTGAATTCACTGCTGAGCCGGAGCGCGTGCAGCGCTTCACGCAGGAAGCCATTGCCGCTTCGCGATTGAATCATCCGAACATTCTGACTGTTTATGAGTTTGTCCACGCGGATGACACGCATTTCATCGCCGCCGAGTTTGTCCGCGGGCAAACCTTGCGCCAACTGCTGACCGATCCGATGACCGATCAGCCTCAAGGATTGCCGCTTGTGCGGGCACTCGATATTGCCGTCCAAATCGCGAGTGCGCTGAGCGCCGCGCACGCCGCCGGCATCATTCACCGCGACATCAAACCCGAAAACGTCATGCTGCGCGCGGACGAATTGGTGAAGGTTCTGGATTTCGGCATCGCCAAACTTACCGGATTGCGGATTGCTGACGCCGAGAGTGCGGAAGTGGAATCAGTATCCGGAAATCCGCAATCCGTAATCCGCAACCCGCAATTGACGGCTTCCGGCACGGTACTCGGTACGGCCAGATACATGTCGCCGGAACAGGCAAACGCG
>CAZRXE010001789.1:0-2257 GCA_964603695.1 uncultured Heliomicrobium sp. | reverse complement strand
GCTGCGAATGCACGATTTTGATTTATACAACGTTACTTTGGGAGTCTGCGCCGGACTCTGGAATTTTCGGCTAAGTTGTTGAGCGCAAACATCACAACAACTCTAGTATTACAAACCAGGCATCAAGTATCAGAAGCTTTTCGGTTTCTAGTATTTGATGCTTTTTGAGTTTCCTTTGTTGGGGACTGGTTTGTAGTATTGGATGCTTTTGGGATTCGCTCTTGCAGGCCGAGTCGGACGACTTGGTCATAACGAATCTCCCAAAGGCGTTTCGCCGGATTCCATTTTCCGCCCGCCGCCTTGACCTGGCGTCCGAGGTCAACTTCGCCGTAGGCGATTTTTAAGCCGACGATTTCTTCCGGTTTGAACCATGTGGGTTTTGCCGGTTTCGGCGTCCAGGCAGTTTCTTCGACAATCAATTCGACGGTTTTGAATCGCTTTTGGAGTCGTTCGTCATAACGATAACGAACGCAGACCAGACGGGAGCCGTAAAGCTCGACCAGCTTTCGGGTTCCTTTCTGCCCTGGTTTTAGCTTCGACCGCGCCTGCATCGTGAAGCTCCCAGAATCGGTTTGTTGTGTATATTGCCGAGCGGCTTTACCGCGAAACGGCGCGGAGTATAATTCGCGCCGCCAAATCCGGCAATCAATTCACCTACAAATCGGAGTTTTCAGATTCTTTCCTCACTTCCCATAGACGCGCTGCTGCCTGAAATCGTCGCGGAGTTGCGGCGGTCGTCCAACTTAATCATCGAAGCCGCGCCGGGCGCGGGCAAAACCACGCGAGTGCCGGCGGCGCTGCTGGATGCGGAACTGGCGTCGGGCGAAGTCTGGGTTTTGGAGCCTCGGCGATTGGCGGCGCGAATGGCGGCGAGGCGCGTGGCCGAAGAGCGCGGCGAACGTTTGGGCGAAACCGTGGGTTACCAAGTCCGTTTTGAAGAAGTCGCGAGCCGTCAAACGCGGTTGCGCTTTTTGACCGAAGGCGTGCTGACGCGGCGGTTGCTCTCCGATCCGAAGTTGAAAAATGTGGGCGTTGTCGTGCTGGACGAATTTCACGAACGCCATCTGCAAGCCGATCTGGCGCTGGCCTTGTTGCGGCGATTGCAGCATTCAGGCCAACCCGGGGCAACGCGGCCTGATCTGAAATTGGTGATGATGTCGGCAACGCTGGATGCCGGGCCGATTGCGACGTACCTGGACAACGCGCCGAAACTTTCTTCCGAAGGCAGACGCTTTGACGTGGCGATTGAACATTTGCCGCGCGAAGACAATCGCCCGTTGGCCGAACAGGTGGCGGCGGGGGTCAAGCGTTTGCTGGCCGAAAACCTGAATGGTGATGTGCTGGTCTTTTTGCCGGGCGCGGCGGAAATCCGGCGGGCGCAGGCGGCTTGCGCCGAATTTGCCGACAAACACAATCTGCTGGTGTTGCCGCTGCACGGCGATCTTTCAGCCGCTGAACAAGACCGCGCGGTCAAACCCGCTTCGCAACGCAAAATCATTCTTTCGACCAACGTCGCGGAAAGTTCGGTGACGATTGACGGCGTGGTGGCGGTGATTGATTCCGGTTTGGCGCGCGTGGCCGGACATTCAGCCTGGTCTGGATTGGCGACGCTCGACGTGCAACGCATCAGCAAAGCTTCGGCCACGCAGCGCGCCGGGCGCGCCGGACGAACTCGCCCAGGCAGGTGTTTGCGGCTGTACACCGCGCATGATTTCAACGCTCGCGCCGATCACGAAACGGCGGAAATTCATCGGCTGGATTTGGCCGAACCCGCGCTGGAATTGCACGCAGCGGGCATTGCGGAGTTGAACGCGTTCGGCTGGTTTGAAGCGCCGCCGGCTGCGGCCATCGAAGCTGCGGACGCTTTGTTGCGAAAGCTGGGCGCGATTGACGCTGAAGGCCGCGTGACTAAAACCGGCGAACGGATGCTGCGTTTTCCGCTGCATCCGCGCCAATCGCGGATGTTGATCGAAGCGCAATCGCGCGGAGTGTTTGCCGAAGCCTGCGTGCTGGCGGCGCTGATCGGCGAGCGCGACATTGTTGCCAACGAATTGTTCAATGGCCGGCGGATGCCCCAACAAGCCAAACATCACAGCCCGTCGGATTTGCTGGATCGGCTGGATTTGTTTGCCGAAGCCGAACGCGCGAACTTTTCCGCGTCGAAGTTGCGGGATATGAATCTGGACACAGGCGCAACAATGGCCGTGGATCGCGTGCGACGGCAACTGCAACGCCTCCCCGCCTCCCCTTCTCCCCG
>CAZRXE010001788.1:0-6758 GCA_964603695.1 uncultured Heliomicrobium sp. | reverse complement strand
GTCGAAGACGACATATCCAACAGAAATGAAACGGCTACATCGCGTTCGCGACGGATGCGGCGAATGTATAAACGTTCAGATGCGCGGCCCGTCGTCTTGCGATCAACGTGATGCTCGATTACGGCTTGCAAGTCGAAATCTTCCCCATCCAGTTCGCCTTTGATCTTGCGCAGCGATTCCGGTTTCAGCATCTGGAATTGATGGCGAATGGACGAAATCACGCCGGAATATCTGACTCTGACCTGTTCGACGAAATCGCGTTGGCCTTTGCGGTTTTCGCGTTGGATGACGCGGCACCATTTGGCGCGGTGGTCGCCGAGTTCGCGATCCCATTCGTCGTAAAAGAACACCACGTCGCCTTCCTGCAAATCCTGCTCGCTGGTTTCGGCGTTCATCAGCTCGTTGAGCAGGTCGGAATCGGTTGGCGTGGTTTCTTCGTTGGCCTGCGACCATTGGTTGAACAGTTCCGGGCGGCGCTGCTGTTGAGGCGTTTGTTGCTGTTCTTCGCCTTTGCTTTCGTTGTTGTCCTGCTCGTCGTTTTCGGTTTCTTTCTGGTCTTCGTCGGATTGATTTTCGGATTGCTGATCGTTACGGCGGCCTTCCAGCAGTTCGTAAACCATGAAGGTGGCCATCAGCGTGTCGGCCACCGAAGCCGTATCGTGGCGCAGGTAATCGCGGACAATGCTTTCAAATTCGGTGACGACGCCGGCGTAGGCAAAACGCGCGGCTTCGTCAATCACGCCGCCACAGAGTGTGATTTGAAAGAGCATTTCGTAAACGGCTTGTTCGACGGTCAGATCGTTGACCGGCGGGCGGCGTTCGATCAAGCGGGCTTTGACAAAATCCAGGTCACGGCGGATGCCGCGATAGGTCGAGCGCAAGCGAAAATCAATTCGCCCGTTTTCCAGCGTGGTGAAAATGCGCGTGGCCAGCGTGGCGTTGGGAAAACGTCCGAGCACGGTTTTGTAATCGGCGGTTTCAATCTGAATCGGCTGTAGTTGCGGGCGTAGGCGCATGCCCAGATGTTCGACGTTTGAATATTGAATGAACTCTTTGTCTTTCAATTCATCGCCGAGCGCCTTCTTTTCTTTCTCTTCAAAAAAGCGGTCAATTTCTTTTAGCGCGGCGCGTACTTCGACAGTGCCTGCGCTGCGCGTGCCGAATTCGACCTGGCCGGAAGCGTGCGCGGCCAGCGCTTTGTAAAGTTTGAAATCGTCTTCGGGCGAGCCGAATTCGGAAACCACCGAAGGCAGTTGAATCGTGTGGCCGTCGTTGATGCGTGATTCTTCGGGAATAGAACCGAGCGGCGCGATCAGCATTTCGCGTCCGGTCAGGCCTTCGACATAAAGTCGCAGCAGGTGCGAGATGGATTCGAGCGCCACGCCGTCGTGCGCGCCGCGCAAACTGTCCTGGCTGGATTTGGATTCCAGCGCGTAATAGGCCTGCGCTTTGCGGCGGTCGCTGCGGTGAAGCTCCGCGCCTTCACGCGCCCAGGCTTGGAATTGATCCAGCGTGGAAGCGGCCAGCGCGCGCGGAGAGCTTTTGAAACATTCCAACGCGACATAGACATTCCGCGCGGCGAGTTCTTCAACAATGTCGAGTACGGCGTTGACGCGCTCCGGCGCGCGTTTGCGCTGAGTGACGGAAAGCGTGGCCAACACTTTCGGCGTCAATTTCAAAAAGTCATAAACAATGGCGTTGCCTTCGTCGGCGACTTTGCGCGTGACGCGGCTCCATTTTTCAAAGCTGGCATTGCCGCCGACTTCAATCACCGAGCGCGCCGAGCGAAAGTATTGCAGCGCCGTCGCGCCGCCGCGTTCCAGGAAAACCGCCGTTTGTTTGCAGAGTTCGATCACGCCCGCGCCGCTTTCGACAAAGCCCAGGCCTTCGCCCACAGCGGACA
Source organism: uncultured Heliomicrobium sp. (assembly GCA_964603695.1). Classification (GTDB taxonomy): domain Bacteria; phylum Acidobacteriota; class Blastocatellia; order RBC074; family RBC074; genus RBC074. The sequence goes on along the minus strand of CAZRXE010001788.1, from coordinate 4,855 downwards.
AAAACTCCGCCGCCGTTGCGCCGGTACGCTGTGCGAAACTTTCGGCCAGGTTCAACACGGCATCAACTGGGGAAACTTGCGGCGTGGCAGAAAAACCGGCCAGCGCGTTCAAGGCTTGCGGTGCGGCGGTCAGGACTTCTGTGCTGTGTTTGACGCTGCGATGCGCGACTTCGACGGCAATGCCGAACAGGCGTGTGGCAGAGCGTTCGTCGCCAAGTTGTTTAGCCGTGCGCGGCGCACTGCGAAAAGTTTTTAGCGCGGCATCAGGCGAAAGGACAATCTGTTTGGCGCACAGCGAAATCAGCAACGGTCGCAGATTTTCGGGAACGGCTTGCAACGTATCCATCGAACCGCGAAAGAATTCGCCGGCTTCTTCGGTATTGTTGACGGCAATGCGTTTGCCCATTTCCGCCCAGGCGCGCAGTTCGCCGTTTTCCAGCACGTGCGAAACTTCCTGCACGGCTTTGAAAAAATCCATCGCCACTTTGGGCGAAATGCTGACCAGCGACGCGCCGATGTCCATCGCCACCCAGCCGCGATCACTTGGCTTCAAACCCATTTTCATCGCCAGTGCTTCGACGGTGTTGCGCGTCAAGCCTTTGAGCAATGATCCCGTAAAACTCTTCTTCTCTTCAGACATAAGTACAGCAAGTTCCGGCCACAGAGAACACAGAGGACACAGAGAGAATCCTTGAACTCTCTGTGTCCTCTGTGGCTTTCAAAATTTAAATTACCGTCGTCACAATCTCGCGGATGCCGCGTTGCAGCTCGGAATCGTCCGTGATGGGGCTGGCAATGGCGATTTCGCAGGCGGTGATCGGCTCCACACCGCGCGCAATCATTTGCGCCGCGTAAACCAGCAAGCGCGTCGAAACACCTTCTTCCAGACCGTGGCCTTTCAGATTGCGGACTTTCTCGCCGATTTTGACCAAGTCGCGCGCCACGTTTTCGTTAATGCCGCCCTCGCGAGCAACAATTTTCGTTTCGGCATCGGCGTTCGGGTAATCAAATTCCAGCGACAGGAAGCGTTGGCGAGTGGACTGTTTCAGGTCTTTGAGTACGCTTTGGTAGCCGGGGTTATAAGAAATGACCAGCATGAAATCTTCCGGCGCGCTGAGCAGTTTGCCGAGTTTTTCAATCGGCAGAATGCGGCGGTCGTCGGTCAGCGGGTGGATCAGAACGATAGTGTCTTTGCGGGCTTCGACGATTTCGTCCAGGTAGCAAATCGCGCCGTGACGAACGGCGGTGGTCAGTGGGCCGTCGTGCCAGACGGTTTCATCGCCTTCGATCAGGAAGCGCCCGACCAAATCGGTGGCGGAAAGATCTTCATGGCAGGCAACGGTAATCAGCGGGCGCCCCAGTTTGTAGGCCATCGCTTCGACAAAGCGGGTTTTGCCGCAGCCGGTTGGGCCTTTCAGCATAACCGGCAATTTAGCTTTGTAAGCGGTTTCAAACAGCGCGACCTCGTCCTTGACGTTCAGGTAAAACGGCTCTTTGGTAACGCGGTATTTTTCGATGGATTGTTCTTTTGCTTTGGCAGTATCGGTTCCGGTTTGATTCATTGTCTTTGATACGTCCCTGATGTGGTTCCACGTGCTAAAATCGAGCGGTCATCTTAGCATTGCCTTTTTATTTTGTCAGTCAGTGCGGGCAGCGAAAGCGTTTCCGCACAAACAAGTGAGGAGTTTTATGATTGCAGTCGCCATGAGCGGCGGCGTGGACAGTTCCACTGCCGCAGCGTTATTGAAGAATCAGGGGCACGATCTGGTCGGTTTTTCGATGCAACTTTGGAATCAGCGGCGAATCAACGTCGGCCCGGACGGCGAACCGTTGCCAAGTCGTTGCTGTTCGCTGGACGATTTGTACGATGCAAGGACGGTTGCGGTCAAACTTGGGTTTCCGTTTTATGTCGTGAATTTGGAAGATGAGTTCGAGCAAGATGTCGTCCGGCCATTTGTGACTAATTACTTAAATGGTCTGACGCCGAGTCCGTGCGTCGCCTGCAATTCCTTTTTGAAATTCGACAAACTGGTCGAGCTTGCCAAAACCGCCGACGCCGAAAAAGTGGCGACAGGCCATTACGCGCGCGTGCGGTTTGATGAAGAGCGTGGTCGCTGGCTCTTGCTGCGCGCCGTCAATCGCGCCAAAGACCAGTCGTACTTCCTGTTTGAATTGACCCAGGAACAATTGCGTTACGCAATGTTCCCGCTGGGAGAAATGACCAAACAGGAAGTCCGGGACATCGCCGACGCCGCTGGGCTGCCCACCGCGCACAAACCCGAAAGCCAGGAAATCTGCTTCATCCCGGACGGCAATTACTCACGCTTCATCGAACGTTACCTGGAAGAAGACCGCGAACGCCGGTTGAGCGAAAACGATTTGCCGGCGACGACTTCGCCGCTGGTGCAAATTGCGGGCAAAAACAGTTTGGATTCGGCCAAACTGTCGCCCGGCGAAATCGTCACGACCGATGGTCGCGTACTCGGCACGCATCAGGGAATTCACCGCTACACCGTCGGCCAGCGCAAAGGTTTGGGCATTTCCGCGCCGGAACCGATTTACGTCATCAAAGTGGACGCCGAAAACAACCGCGTCATTGTCGGCAGCAGCGATGATCTGTTGAAGCATGAAATGATTGTTCGGCGCGTCAATTGGATCGCGATTGAAGATTTGACCGAACCGTCGCGCGTGACGGTAAAAATTCGTTCGCGGGCGGAAGAAGCCGCCGCCACATTGACTCGGCAGGAAGACGGTTCCGTGCTGGTGACGTTTGAGGAAGCGCAACGCGCCGTCACGCCTGGACAGGCGGCGGTGTTTTACGATGGCGATGTCGTTGTTGGCGGTGGATGGATCGCTTAATATCCCGCCGCCGCCGGCTTGAGTAGTGACGTTAACTGAGGAAAACAGCTATGTCGCAAAACAATTCAAACAGCACGACCGACCCGCTGCCGCAGCTTTCCGTTGAAGAAAGATTGAGCAATTTGGAAACAGCGATGCTTGAGCTTCTTGCTGGACAAAGACAAATTCTTTCTGAGTTCGGATGGGTAAAATCCGAACTGAAGGTTATTCAGGAAGATGCCAAACAACGGTATGTTGATCTGCGTGAACGCACCGCGCTAAACAATGAAAAGCTCAGCGTCGTTCAGTTGGAGTTGTATCAGCTTGTCAAAGACCTGAGAAATCCCACCTTTTCCGTCGCCGACACAAGATAGAACTTAGGAAATGGCCCATTCAATTCTGATAGTTGATGATGAAGCAGGCATACGGCAGTCGCTCGGCGGCGTGCTGGAAGACGAAGGCTTCACGGTTTTCGCCGTCGAAAGCGGCGAAGCTTGTTTGCAGGCGTTTGAGAAACGGCTGTTCACCTGCGTTTTGCTGGATGTCTGGTTGCCGGGAATTGACGGGCTGGAAACGTTGGAGCGGCTGAAAGCGAATTACCCGGATGTCGGCGTGGTCATGATTTCCGGTCACGGGCGGATTGAAACCGCCGTGCGGGCGACCAAACTCGGCGCGTATGACTTCATCGAAAAGCCGCTTTCGCTGGAAAAGACGGTGTTGGCCGTCAAAAACGCCATCCGCCGGCGCGAACTCGAAGCCGCCAATTCCGAAATGCAGGCCAAGCTTGAACGCAGTTACGTGATGATCGGCGATTCCGTGCCGATGCGCGCTTTGCGACAACAAATCGCTTACGCCGCGCCGACCAGCGGACGGGTGTTGCTTTACGGCGAATCCGGCACGGGTAAGGAACTGGTTGCGCGCGCGCTGCATTCGCAATCGTCGCGCGCGGCGCGGCCTTTCATCGAAGTCAATTGCGCCGCCATTCCCGAAGATTTGATCGAATCGGAACTCTTCGGCCACGTCAAAGGCGCTTTCACAGGCGCAACGCAGGCCAAGCGCGGCAAGTTTGAACGGGCTGACGGCGGCACGCTCTTTCTGGATGAAGTCGCCGATATGAGTTTGAAGACGCAATCCAAAGTCTTGCGCGTGTTGGAAGAGCAACGTTTTGAATCGCTCGGTTCGGAAAACTCCTTGTCCGTGGATGTGCGCGTGATTGCCGCGACCAATAAACGAATCGAAGCTGAGATCGAACGCGGATTGTTTCGCGCGGATTTGTTTTACAGGTTGAACGTCATTCCTTTTGAAATTCCGCCGCTGCGCGAACGGCTGGAAGACATTCCGCTGCTGACGCAATATTTCAATCTGGAATTTTCACTAGCTAATCGCCGCCCTCCGAAAGAGTTCAAACCGTCGGCCCTCGAACGAATGCAAAACTATGCCTGGCCGGGCAATGTCCGCGAACTGCGCAACACAGTCGAGCGCGTCATTATCATGAACCTGCGCAACGAAATCGAAGCCGACGATCTGCCGATTCTGAGCGGCGAAGCGCCGCCCGCGTCCAGCTACAATTTCGACTCGTACCGCGAAGCTTCGGAAACGTACGAACGCGAATACATCCAGCGCAAACTGGCCGAAACCGACGGCAACATTTCCCGTACTGCCGAATTGATGGGCATTGATCGCAGTCATCTTTACCGCCGAATGAAAGCCTTGGGCATCAACCGAAACTGAAAGCAAAACCGTCTGAAACGAAAAATGCGAGAAGGAATCATCTTTCCGTCTCGCATTTTGCTGTTTTGAGTTTTGTTGTCGGTATTACTTCTTGACGAACTTCAGCGATGCCGAGTTGATGCAGTAGCGCAATCCGGTCGGTTCCGGGCCGTCATCGAAAACGTGGCCCAGGTGCGAATCGCAGCGCGTGCAAACCACTTCGACCCGGCGCATACCGAAACTATTGTCGGTGTGTTTGCCGACGTTTTCCTTGACCGCCGGCTGCCAGAAACTGGGCCAGCCCGTG
>CAZRXE010001787.1:0-3977 GCA_964603695.1 uncultured Heliomicrobium sp. | reverse complement strand
GCAAGTTTCCCGTGCAGTGGGCGGAATGGAACGGGATTTACCGCGACACCGTGCGCGGCTTCTGGAAAGACGACGGCGGACTGGCGTCGAATCTGGCTTACAGACTGACGGGCAGCAGCGACCTTTACGAAGAGGGCGGTCGCCGTCCGCACGCCAGCATCAATTTCATCACCGCGCACGACGGTCTCACGCTGGCCGATCTGGTCAGTTACAACGAAAAACACAATGAAGCCAACGGCGATGAAAATCGCGACGGTCACGACGACAACTTGAGCTGGAATTGCGGCGAGGAAGGTGCGACCGAAGATGCCGGCATCCTGGCTTTGCGCGCGCGGCAGCAACGCAACTTTCTGGCGACGTTGCTGCTGTCTCAAGGCGTGCCGATGCTGCAAGCGGGCGATGAACTAGGCCGCACGCAGCAAGGCAACAACAACACTTATTGTCAGGACAATGAACTTTCCTGGTTGGACTGGGACCTGGACGAACGGAAAAAACAGTTGTTGGAATTCACGCGGCTGGTGATTCGGCTCTTTCACGAACAGCCAGTGTTGCGCCGCCGAAAGTTTTTTCAGGGGCGCAAGATTCGCGGTTCGGAAGCGCCCGATCTGGCCTGGTTCCGCACCGATGGCGAAATGAGCGATGAGGATTGGAGCGATCCATTGCGCGCTTGTTTGGGATTGCGATTGGACGGGGACGCCATTGATGAAGTGGATCGGCGCGGCAATCCGATCAAGGGAGAAACGCTGTTGCTATTGCTGAATGCGCATCATGAGCCGCATGATTTCAGCCTGCCCGCGCATCGTGAAGGTGTTGAATGGGAGTTGTTGCTCGATACGCGCAACGCTCTTGGTCAGCCCGACGACCCCGCGCGATTCAAAGGCGGATACGCTTATCCGATGGAATCCCGTTCGCTGGCGCTGTTGGCGCAGCGAACGAAATAACAACCGTTACGAACGTCAAAGGAGTTCACTATGGAAACCTATACTGGCGATAACAGCTTGTCCCAACCCATTTTGGAACAGATGCCGGAAGCGTCCGCTTCCACGGCGCTATCAGACACTGAATCTTTGTGGGACGCCGAGCTGGAAAGGCGCATCAACGCGCGGGCTTACGAGATATATCTGGAACGCGACGGGGCAGATGGCGACGCTAACAGCGATTGGCTGCAAGCCGAAGCGGAAATTCGCGGCGATAATCAAGGCGTAAATGAAACCGAAGGCGTCTACGCAGTGGACGGCGAATCGCAGGAGAGTTACGGCGCTGCCGGCGGTTTGTAACAGTTGTTTGTCTGTTACAACGCTGGTCCGGGGAGTGGCAGTTTGTCGGCTGTCGCTCCCCGGATGCGTTTTCGGTTCAGGATTGAGGAAGTTTCATTTCCCGGATAACGGTTCGCTGCTTATTTTCCATTTGTCATATGAAATTTGAAATTGGCCATTGACCAAGCAGTTCAGGCATTTACCCGCAATCAATGACAAATGAAAAATTCCAATTGATCTATGGAAAATGAGAAGGACTGTTATCCACTTTTCAGCACTTCTGAAACTTGCCGGGAATTGAGGAATTGATTTGATGGAAAATAAAAATAACAACCGCAGCTTGCCCATCGGCGCGAAAGTGCTTCCCGCCGGCGGCGTTCACTTTCGCGTTTGGGCACCGCGACGCCGCAGAGTGGAAGTCGTGATTGCTGACCACGGTGCGCCGCAGTTTTTCAAACTCGAAGCGGGGGCCGACGGATACTTTTCCGGGGTGTTGAAAACGGCGGCGGCGGGAACGCGCTATCTGTTCCGGTTGGATGGCGGCGAGAAACTCTTTCCCGATCCGGCTTCGCGCTGTCAGCCCGAAGGCCCGCACGGCGCTTCGATGGTGATTGATCCGAACGGTTTCCCATGGTCGGACAACGACTGGCCGGGCGTGGAAATTCGCGGGCAGGTGATTTACGAACTGCACATCGGCACGTTCACAGGCGAAGGCACTTTTGCCGCCGCTGCGCGCGAACTGAAGGAATTGGCCGATCTGGGCGTGACGGTCATTGAGTTGATGCCGGTGGCGGAGTTCCCCGGCGATTTCGGCTGGGGCTATGACGGCGTCAACCTGTTTGCGCCGGAGCAGGTTTACGGCTCGCCGGACGAGTTGCGCAGCTTCGTGGATCAAGCGCATGCCTTGGGAATCGGAGTGATTCTGGACGTTGTCTACAACCATCTCGGGCCGGACGGAAATTATCTGGCTGAATTTGCCGGCGATTATTTCAGCAAAAAACATAAAACCGATTGGGGCGAAGCGATTAATTTCGACGGCGAAAACAGCGCGCCGGTGCGCGAATACTTCATTGCCAATGCCGAGTACTGGATCGAAGAGTTTCATTTCGACGGCTTCCGCTTCGACGCCACGCAAAACATTTACGACGATTCGGCAGATCACATTCTGGCCGCCATTGCCCGCCGCGCACGCGCCATCGCCGAGCCGCGCCGGATCATACTGATTGCCGAAAACGAACCGCAACACGTCAAGCTGGTGCGATCGCCCGAACGCGGCGGCTATGGCTTTGACGCTTTGTGGAACGACGATTTTCATCACAGCGCGATGGTCGCGCTGACCGGGCGCAACGAAGCCTATTACACTGATTACCTGGGCAAGCCGCAGGAATTCATCTCCGCCATTAAGTACGGCTACCTGTTTCAAGGCCAGTGGTATCGCTGGCAACGACAACGTCGCGGCACTTCGGATTTGAGTTTGCCGCCAACGGCTTATGTCACTTTCATTCAAAACCACGATCAAATTGCCAACTCCGGCAGAGGCGAACGCGCGCATTTGCTGAGCAGTCCAGGACGTTACCGCGCGATGACGGCACTGATGCTGCTTGCGCCGGGCACGCCGATGCTTTTTCAGGGGCAGGAATTTGCCTCTTCACAACCGTTTTATTACTTCGCGGATCATCAGCCGGAATTGGCCAAGTTGGTTTTCGCCGGGCGCAACAAAGAGCTTTCGCAGTTCCGCACGCTGGCCACACCCGAAGCCCAAAATTATTTGCGCGATCCTGCGGCGCGCGAAACCTTTGAACTTTGCAAGCTGGATTTCAGTGAGCGAAGCCGCCACGCACGGATTTATCAACTGCATCGCGACCTGCTGAAACTGCGGCGGGAAACGCTGGCGTTCAATGCGCAGCGGCGTGGCAGCGTGGACGGCGCGGTATTGTCTGGCGAAGCTTTCGTGCTGCGCTTTTTCGGCGGTGCGGCGGACGCGCCGAAGCCGGAGCAAGACTGTTTATTGATCGTCAATTTGGGAATGGATTTGGTGTTGAATCCCGCGCCCGAACCGCTGCTTGCACCGCCGCCGGACAAAGAGTGGGGCGTGCTGTGGTCGAGCGAAAACCCGCGCTACGGCGGGCTGGGAACGCCGCCGCTGGAAACCACCGAAAACTGGTTGATCCCAGGACAAGTCGCTATTGTGTTGCGCTCGACGCCGCGCCACGAAATGACTGAAATATCTTTGGCGCATCCTAACGCCAATCAATCATAGGAGGAACTTCGTGAAGGGAAATAACATCACGCGCCGCCTGACGTGGCCGAGCAAAAAAGACAGCGAAGAATTCCTGAAGCAGGAATGGTTGGTGACCAACGGCTTGGGCGGCTACGCTTCGGGCACTCTGGCCGGCGCGCCGACGCGACGCTTTCACGGATTGCTGATCGCCGCGCTGCCCGCGCCGTTTGGCCGCACGATGATGCTCAATCATTTGGTTGAGGAAGTAAGACTGGCCGATGGCAGCGCCTTCCAACTTGGCGGCGAAGAACAAACCGACGGCCTCAATCTTCCAGGAGTGCAGTTGCTGGCGGAGTTTCGTCTGGAAGCGGGGCTTCCCGTCTGGCGCTACGAAGTTGGCGACGCAGTGCTGGAGAAGCGCGTTTTCATGCCTCGGCTGCAAAACACTACTTACGTCAGTTACAGGTTGCTGTCCGGCGGTGCGGTGCGGTTGCGGCTGC
>CAZRXE010001786.1:0-7544 GCA_964603695.1 uncultured Heliomicrobium sp. | reverse complement strand
CTGGTCGCCGCCAACCGCGAATTGATTACCCGCTTCGAGCGAAAAATCCAGGCCACGCTTGCCCGCATCTGGGGCGAAGAAGAACCCGACAGCGCCAACGGCGCGCCGCCATCCCAGCCTGGGGCAACGCCCCAGGAAACGTTCCATAAAATGGGACAGGGCTGAAAGCCCGCCCCATCTTTTCTTTTCAGAGGAATGCCAGGCCACAATCTTTAAGCCACGTCGTCATCCACGTCGTCTTCAGCACCAAAGAACGTCAGTCAGTTCTCGTCCCGGTCACGCGCCTCAAGCTCCACGCTTATCTGGCACCGGTCGCACGCAATGCTGGTTGTGAGACATATCGCGTTGGCGGCGTGGCAGATCACGTTCACCTTGCCATCCGATTTCTGAACCTGTCCCACCTCTGAGTGTACAGGTCGCACTCGGCTGAAAACCGCTATAAACCGCGATAAGGCGGGGCCTCGCCCTGAACTTGTCGAATTTCGCCCAGCTTGCCGATCAGCAAATGCACCAACAACAACGAAAGCAAATACATTCCCGCGCAGCCGGCGAAGATCGGCGCGAAGGAAAAGCTGTCCACCACGCGCCCGATGTAACGTTGTGTAATCGCACCCATCGCCGCGCCCAGACAGCCGCCCAAACCCGTCACCGTGCCGATGGCGTGGCGCGGGAAGACTTCGGCGGGCAAGGTGATGTTGCCCCAGGCAGCGTGGCAAAACATCATCCCCGTCACCACCGCCACCGCCACCGCCGGACTGGCCACTTTGGTCACCAACAAACAAAACACAGGCATGGCCAAAGACACTGCCAGCATGGTGGATTTGCGCGCAGTGTTCAGTTGCCAGCCGCGCGCAATCAAAAAGCGCGGCATCGCGCCGCTGAACAGATTGCCCAGCGTCAGGGCCGCGAACGGGATCCACACAAACATGCCGACTTGTTTCAAATCGAAGCCGCGCTCTTTTTGGAAATACAGCGGAATCCAAAAGTTCAGGAAGTAACTGATCGGATCGGTCAGCACACGCGCCAGCACGCAGCCCCAGGTTTCTTTCATCATCAACAGTCGGGACAGCGGCGCAGGCTTGTCGCTTTCGCCTTCGGCTTTTTGGTCGGCCAGAATCATCTCGCGTTCTTCATCGCTCAGCCGCGGATGATCTTTGGGCAGGTGATAAATCATTGTCCACGCCGCGACCCAAACAAAACCCAGCGATCCCGTGAAGACAAACGCCGAACGCCATCCGAAATGAACCGCGATGAAAGTCACAATCGGCGCAGCCAACATCGAACCCAACGCCGTGCCCGCGTTGAAAATGCCCACGGCCATGGCGCGTTCCTTGATCGGGAACCATTCGGCCACGGCGCGCACGCCGCCGGGAAAACTGCCCGGCTCGAACACGCCCAGCGTGAATCGGAAAAAAGAAAACTGCCCGACGGTGCGCGCGAAAACGTGCGCCATGTTCGCCAGCGACCAGCCGGACACGAAAAACGTAAACCCGCGCCGCGTTCCCACAATGTCAATGACGCGTCCACTGACCAGATACATCACCGCGTAGCTGGTCAAAAACCACGAATTGATGTCGCCGTAATTGGCCGAAGTCAGATTCAATTCCTTTTGAATGGTTCCGATCAACACGGCCAGCGTCTGGCGATCCAGATAGTTCAGTTCCGAAGCCAGACAAAGCATGACGGCGATATACCAGCGCAAATGTCTGATCGGACGTCTAGGGGAAATGGACATTCCGGGGTCTCCTGTGATTTTGGGCAGGTTTCATTTTCCATTTGTCATTTGAGATATGAGGTTTGTCATTGCCCTGCTTGCCGCGAAAATCAATGACAAATGACAACTGTCAAATCGTATATGGAAAATGACTGTTAACTACTTTTCGCTCTCGGTGAAACTTGCCTGATTTTGAAGCCGGGGTTTCGGCTTTCAGAGTTTCTTCGATCTGAAAGCCTGAACGGGTTTCCATCAAACGCAATTCGCCAATCAAGCCGTCGGTTTATCCGGCAACGGCACGGTGGCGTGGAAGTCCTGATAAAAGCGCGGGACGTAAGAGTTCAGCAACTCTTCGACGCGCGCCGGTTCGTGGGCGGCGACGATCAATCCGGCGTGGTGATGCCGATTCATGCGCCAGACAATTTCCGCGTCTTCGTAAGCAGACAAGTCCGGCCATTCCTGACGCGCCAGCGAGATGATGATGCCGGAGTAAAGGTCTTTCGGCTCTTTCAGCTCGTAGGGTTTGTCTTCGGTGGCGGTTTCGATCTTGGCCCATTCGGCCCACAGATTCAGTCCCGAAGCGGCTTCGATGGTTTCGGCGATGTTCGCGCCGCCGACACGGGCGGCGATTTCCAGAAAATAGAGTTTGCCGTCTTCACGGCCTTTGATGAATTCGGCGTGAGTGACGCCGCGCACCAAGCCCAATTCCTTGATGACTTCCTTGTTGATTTTCTTGAGGTCTTTTTCGTCTTTGGATTTTCGCGGCAGTAATCGCGTGGTGAAGATGCCGCCGTCGTGGGCGACGTTCATCGGCGGCGCGCCGTATTTGCTGACCGAAGCGTAAAGCACTTTTTTGTCTTCGACGATGGAATCCACATGGAAGACTTCGCCGGGCACGAACTGTTCCAGCACGTAATTCGATTGCTCGTCGCCCAGTTCGTCCAGCAGCCGCCAAAGCTGTTCGGAATCGTGAAGTTTGCGAATGCCTATGGCCGAGGCCGACGAACGCGGCTTCATCATCCAGGGCGCGGGGACGTTGCTCATGTATTCGCGTAGCTTGTCGTAATTCAGCACGTGGCAAAAGGCCGGCACGCGAATGCCTTTTTTGTCGGCGCGCACGCGCATGGCCAGTTTGTCGCGGAAATAACGGCTGGTGGTTTCGCCCATGCCCGGCACGCGCAGATGTTCGCGCAAGGTGGCTGCCATTTCGATGTCGAATTCATCTAGCGCCACCAAGCGCTGAATGTTGTTCGACCGCGCCAGATAGCTGACGGCATTGATGACGTGCTGGCGGATGCTCAAATCCGGCATCAGGAAAATTTCGTCAATATGATCGCGGGGCCAATCGGCGTCTTTCAAATCTTCTTTGGTCAGCAAAATCACATGCCAGCTCTGGCGTTTGGCTTCGCGCAGAAACTCCTGGCCCTTTTCGTAGCTGGTCATGCAGAGAATGGTTTTATCCGCCATAAATCAGTGTCTCCTGTTCAGTCGGGCAGGTCGGTTGCCCGCCTCGCTTCGTTGTTTGATTGGAATTTGATTCGATGGCTGAAATTACCACAAAAGCGGCGTTTGAACGATGCTTCACAACAATTGCGCCAGCCGCACGCCTAGCCAAACGGCGAGAAAACCCAGCACTACGCTTCCCACCGCGTTGAAGCAGGCCGCAGACAATTTGCCGTCGCGCAACAGCCCCAGCGTTTCCAAAGAAAAACTGGAAAACGTGGTGTAACCGCCCAGCACTCCGCCGAGCAACGCCAGCCGCAGGACGGAAGAAACTCCCGATTTCGCATTGAACCATTCCGCCAAAAAGCCGATCACGAAACTGCCCGTTACGTTAATCAGAAAAGTGGCGTAAGGAAACGGCGCTTTCCCATCCGTTGCCGGCCCGACGATGTGCTGGACAAGCAACGACACACCATACCGACATCCGGTTCCCACCGCGCCGCCCAGCAACAAGCAAATCAGCTTGACCATAAAAAGCGTTCGGAAAAAAGCGAAAGGCCAGGATTTACGCCCTGACCTTTCGCCATTGGAAGTTCGCGACTCGCGTCGCAACGGTTTAGTTACAAGACGGCGGGAAGACCGGCAAGGTCAGCGTCGCGCTTGTTGTGGTTTTCAGAATGTGCATGTTGTGCCCTTGATTGAAGGCATTTGCACTGCTGCCGGAGTTGGTATTGAGATTGATCGTCGCGCCGACGATGGCGAAATCGCTGTCCGTCCAGATTTTCAGCCAGCCGGTGCGATTGGCCGAAATCATCTGTTCATAACGCGGCGAAGTGCGCGGGAAGTTATTCGACAACGATGACCGGAACTGGTGCAGACTGGTCGGCAAACCAAAACTGGCCGCATTTTCGGTGTCGTCGTAAAGAATGCCGAACAGCGCGCCCAATGAAGCCGCCCCGGTACTCAGATTGCCGCCGATGCGGTCAATGATGAGCATGGTGTCGTTGCCGCTGGCGCGATCTGGCAAACTATCCGCCGCCAGAGTGCGCGGCAGCGGTTGGTAGATGTTGCCGTCGAAGGGAATCACCACGGTCGGCGTCCCCAAATTGCACAGCGGACTGTTGACCAGCCCCGCCAATCCGGCGATGGATTCGGCGGCTAGATTGGCCGCGTGTCCGGTCGGGAATTTGACGTAAGCATCACCGATCAAGGCATTGAAGATAATCGGGCAACCGTCTCGATTCGTCGCCACGGCAATCATATAGCCTGTCTGACCGGGATCAAGGTCCGAAGCCAGGAAGGTCGCCGTTTGATTCTGAGTCAGGCAAATGTAGGTATCAGACACCGAACAGGTCGAACCATCCACCAGGAACAGGTGAACATTAACCGAGCGTATGCCGTCCGTATTGGTGATGCTGAACCGGGTGTTTTGCGCATTGCCGCTCGTTGCTCCGGATGTGTAAACCGGATAAATCAGGATGGAACCTGCTTTCTGGTCGCTGACGATGGAGTTTTCCGGCAGGATCGGCTGTCCCGGCCCGTCAATTCGCGTGTCGTCGTTGACGATGGTCGCCTGGCCCTGTCCCACCAGAATCGCCGGATTGTTCGACAGGTTGACGACGAAAGTCTCATCCGCCTCGAAGTTGGTGTCGCCGATGACAGGAACGGCAATGGTCAGACTGATCTGCATCGGGGCGAAGGTTACGGTGTTGGTCGTGGCCACGTAATCGCTGCCCGCCGTCGCCGTGCCGTTTGCCGTCGCAAAAGTGACGCTGACCGGCGCGGTGCTAGGATTGGACAGCGTGAGCGTGAAAACAGCGTCCGACAAACCCACGTTGCCTTCGGCCACGCGGATGTCATTAATCGAAACCGCCGGCGTATCTTCGTTCGCAATAGTCACGGATTGCGTGGACGGCGTGGCGACGCGGCCACCGACGTTGGCACTCAGGGTGATGTTGAAGGCTTCGTCCGGCTCAACGATGTTGTCATTGATGATCGGCACGGTGAAAGTGCGGCTGGTTACGCCTTCCGGGAAATTCAGAGTTACCGAAGTCGCGGTGTAATCCGCCGGCGCGATGGCTGTGCCATCACTGGTCGAGGCCGTGACATTGATAGAACCATTTGCGCCGCCCGTGCGGGTGACGGTAATGGTTGCCGAGCCCGCCGCTTCGGACACGATCTGAGAGGTAACGGCCAATTGCACCGTTCCCGCAGTCGCCGCCGCAATATCAATGATTTGCGAAGCCGGGTTGGTCAGGCCAATCGGAATGGCCGCACCTGACACCAGGTTGATCGAATACATTCCGACCACGCCTCCGACGGTCAACAAGCTGTAAGCAGTGCCTTCCGCGCCATTGATGACATCGAAACCGACGTTGTTGCTGGTGTTGAATCCAAGCGCGCCAATGGCCGTCACCGCGCCGGTGTTAGGTGAAGGCGTGCTGTTGATGCCGCCGATGGTCACCAATTGATCCGTGGTCGAATCAATGGCGTAAAGCGTCGTTGACGGCGCGGACGATGAAACGTAATTGCGGTCGTAAGCGATGCCGCTGACGGCTGCGCCGGCGGTCAATGCGGTGTCCACGCCTGCAATTGCGCCGGTATCGGGATGGACGCGGAAATTGTCGCCCGTTTCGGAAACCACGCGGATGCGATCCACAGTCGGATTGAAATCAATTTCGTAATTGGTGTTTTGCACGACGCCCGCCGATTGTGGAAGCGGGAAACCAACCCCCACCAGCGTGGCCGCGCCTGTACCGAGATCAAGGCGATACAACCGACCGCCATTATTCAGAAGTCCCAAACCGAACAGTTGGCCGGTGGCCGGACGGAAATCAATGCTGACCAGCCGTTCGCTCGGCAACAAGCCGGTGATCTGTACGGCGCTGATGCTCGTTCCAGGCGTGTCCGCGCTAAAACGCAGCAGATTGTTATTGCTGTCAATCGCCCAAATGATGGATGCGCCGTCGTCGTCGTCGGTAATGGTCAGCAAACCGGCGGGGCCGGCCAGACCGCAGCCGTTGTAATTGCTGAAAGTCAGATTGACGGTTTCGTTCCCTTCCACCGCCGTGTCATTGAGCACAGGGATGCTGAAAGATTGCGTGGTCACGCCGTCTGCAAAAGTCAGTGTCGTGGTGGTAGCGGTGTAATCGCTGCCCGCCGTCGCGGTGCCGTTCGATGTGCTGATCGTAGCCGAAGCCGCGCCGAATGCGCCGCCCGTGCGGCTGACAGTGATGGTGGCGAGGTTGCCATTTTCAATGGCGGTATAGGTCGGCGCGGTGAAACGCAGCACGCCTCCAGGCCCGACGGCGATGTCGCGAATGACGGTTGCGCCGCCGCCGATTGCGCCGACCAGCGTGGCCGCGCCTGTCGTCAAATTGATTGTATAAAAGTTCGATGTTCCGCCGACGATCATCGAAGCATACGCTGATCCCGGCACGTCCGCAGCCACGTCGAAACCGACTTCCTGATTCGTGTTGACGCCCAGATTGCCAACTGTGGTAACGACGCCGCCATTGGGCGAAGGCGTCCCGTTGATGCCGCCGATGGTCACCAACTGATCGGTGTTGAAATCAATGCCGAACAGCGTGGTTTGCGTCGCGCCGGCGAAGTTCCGGTCATAAGCCGCCCCGACCACCTGCGCGCCCGCCGTCAAAGCGGTGTCCACTCCGGCCACGCCGCCCGTGTCGGGATTGAGCCGGAAATTGTCGCGCGAACCGGCGACCACGCGGATGCGATCCACCGTGGGGTTGAAATCGAATCCATAATCCGTGCCGGCCGCCACGCCGGCGGATTGCGGCAACGCGAAGGTTCCGGCGGCACCGGCCTGAAGAGCCGCGCCCGTCGCCGGATTAATCAAATAGAGCCGCCCCACCGCGCCGTTGACACCCAGGCCGTAAAGGCCTCCTGTCGCCGGGCGGAAATCAATGCCAACCAGCGTTTCGCCGCCTTGCAATCCGGTGATGGGGAGCGGCGCGCCAATCAATGTTCCGGGCGCTCCCGCCGCGAAACGCAAAAGCTGATTGTTGTTGGTGAGCGCGAAAATGACGTTGGCCGTCGCCGCCGCTGAAACCGGTTGGCGGGTCAGGAAATGCGCCGAAATCGCCATCGCCGCCAGGGCGAACGCGATAATAGTCGTGATTCGAAGCTTCGATGAAAAGGTCGCTTTCCATCCATTTGTGCGTGTGTAGTTCGAACGATTCGACAAGAGATGTTTATCACTCTTCATAAATTGTTCTCCTTGACTCTGGTCGAGAGAGGTTTCGGTATCTGACGTGGAACCAATGAATCGCGCCGCACACGTGAGGGAGAGACAGCTTGCACCTGACGGGGGCAGCGACTTAAAGGTACCAGGGAATGCTCGCGCGAAAACCGTTTAGCGTGAAAC
>CAZRXE010001785.1:0-5638 GCA_964603695.1 uncultured Heliomicrobium sp. | reverse complement strand
GCTGCAACCCAGCCTGCCTTCCTTGATCCTCATTGATGAGCCGGAGTTGGGATTGCATCCTTACGCGGTTGAATTGTTGGCTGATATGTTGCACATCGCCGCAACCAGAGCGCAGGTGATTGTGTCCACGCAATCGGTTTCCTTTGTGAACCAGTTTCAGCCTGAAGACGTGGTGGTGGTTGATCGGCCAAACAGTGAATCCGTTTTTAAGCGGCTTGATGCCGGCCAGCTTTCAGTATGGTTGGATGAATACGGTTTAGGCGAAATCTGGGAGATGAACCTAGTTGGCGGGAGGCCGCGCCTATGAAAAAGGTTTTGATTCTGGTGGAAGGATCAACCGAAGAAGCATTCATCAACTATGCCCTCTCGCCGCATTTGTTTCGCTGTGACGTCTTTGCTCAGCCAATCATGATCCGCACCAGATTTTCTGAAGGGAGCGATGCTCACTTTAAGGGGGGGCATACGAGTTGGGCAAAGATCAAGAGGTTTTTGCTGAGCTTGTTAGGCGATTCCAGCGCGAATTTGGTGACGACAATGCTGGATTATTACGCCCGTCCTGATGACGTTCCGGGCAACAGCACTTTACCTAAAGGTTCCTGTTGGGTGCGTGTCAAACACCTTGAGGAAGCGTGTCAACGAGACCTGCCGAATCCCAGATTTCTATCTTATTTTTCCA
Source organism: uncultured Heliomicrobium sp. (assembly GCA_964603695.1). Taxonomy (GTDB): domain Bacteria; phylum Acidobacteriota; class Blastocatellia; order RBC074; family RBC074; genus RBC074. The sequence goes on along the minus strand of CAZRXE010001785.1, from coordinate 4,962 downwards.
TGCATGAATTTGAAGCCTTGTTGTTTTCCGCGCCGGGGGAGATTGCAACGGAATTCCCCTTATCGGATCAGGAACAGGAACTGATGGCAATCAGGGCGCAATTTAACTCTCCCGAAGAGATTGATGATTCGCCTGCAACTTCGCCCGCCAAACGCCTTGAGAAACTCTATCCTTATCGTAAACGGCTACATGGCCCACTCATTGCGCAAAAAATCGGACTTGAACTGATTCGTCGGGAATGCCCGCATTTCAATGATTGGCTGACCCGACTGGAAACTTTGGGAAAGAAATAAACTGAAATATGAAACTGATTTTTATGGGGACGCCGGAATTTGCCGTTCCCTCGCTGAACAAATTGATTGAGGCGGGACATGAACTGTTGGCCGTTTTTACGCAGCCGGATCGTCCGGTGGGGCGCAAACAGATTGTCACGCCGCCGCCGGTCAAAGTCTTCGCCGCCGAGCGTGGCATTCCCGTCCATCAACCGTTGAAGATCAAAACAGCCGAAGCGCGTGCGGAAATCGAGCCGTTGTTTCAGCAGGCCGACGCCGGAATCGTGGCGGCTTATGGGCGTATTTTGCCGGATTACATTTTGCAAGCGCCCAGGCTGGGTTGCATCAACGTGCATTCGTCGCTGTTGCCGAAGTATCGCGGAGCGGCACCGATCAATTGGGCGATTGCGCGCGGCGAACGCGAAACAGGCGTGACGATTATGCAAATGGACGCGGGCTTGGACACCGGCGCAATGCTCTTGCAAGGCGCGCTGGAAATCGGTCCGCGCGAAACGGCGGCGGAACTGACGCCGCGACTGGCCGTGCTTGGCGCGGAGTTGCTGGTGGAAACACTGGCCGGACTTGAGCACGACGAAATCACGCCGCTTCCGCAAAACGACGCCGAAGCCACATTCGCGCCGATTCTGAAACGCGAAGACGGACAGGTGGATTGGACGATGACCGCCACGGAGATTTTCAATCGCCAACGCGGTTTCACGCCGTTTCCTGGTTGTTACACCTTTCTGGCCGGCCAGCGGATCGAATTCGTAGGCATTGCGCCGGAGCCTGACGTGACTGATTTTGCGCCGGGAGCGGTTTGCGAAACGGCCAAAGACTTTTTCGTCGTGGCTTGCGGCGGAAACACGCGATTGAAAGTCCGCGAAGTGCAACCGGCGGGCAAACGTACGATGCCGGCGCGCGACTTTCTGAACGGCGCAACGCTCGCTGTCGGCAGCCGCTTTGAAACGGAAAAGGCGGCGCAATCGTGAAGAACGTTTCGCCCGCTCGTGCCGCCGCATTTGAAATCCTGCGTCGCGTCGCTGAAGAAGACGCTTATGCAGGCAGCCTGCTCGCCTCCGACCGTTACGCCAAACTTTCGCGCGAAGACCACGCGCTGGCGCAGGAATTGGTGCTTGGCGTATTGCGTTGGCAATCGCAACTGGATTTTCTGATCGAGCATTACTCTGGCCGTCCATTGAAAAAGTTCGATGGCGAAGTGGCCATCGCTTTGCGATTGGGTTTGTACCAATTGCGTTTTCTGTCGCGCGTTCCGCCGCATGCCGCCACCAACGAATCAGTCAATCTGGTCAAGGAACGAAAAAAACAAAGCGCCGCGCCGCTGGTCAACGCCGTTTTGCGCAGTGCGCAGCGCGATGACCGCACGGATTTTTCCAGGACGATTCAGGATTCGCTCGAACGTCTGAGCGTGGAAACCTCACATCCTGTTTGGCTGCTGCAACGCTGGATTTCACGTTTCGGCAAAAACGAGGCGCGCGACCTGGCGCTCGCCAACAACACCGCGCCCACCAACGCCTTCCGTTTCAATGCGCGCCGCCAATCATTGGAACTGACGCGCCCCTGGATAAAAGAGCGCAAAATCGAAGTTCGCGAATCCAGGCTGACGCCGAAAGCCTTGATTGTCAGAAACGCAGGCTTATTGACGCAATCCGAAGCCGTGCGCAACGGATGGGTTTATTTCCAGGACGAAGCTTCGCAATTGATTGCGCGGCTGGCTGCGGAGTGCGCTTTGCGTGGAGCGGATTCGTCGGACAGATTCGGCGCGTTGCGAGCGAGCCTGGGGAAAATGGGGCAAACGCAAAATCCGCAATCCGCAATCCGCAATCCGCAAGTACTAGACGTTTGTGCCGCGCCCGGCAGCAAGACGAGTTTGCTGGCGACGCTGTTGCCGGAAAAGTCCTTGATCGTCGCGGGCGATTTGCACGCTCACCGTTTGCGAACGATGAAAGAGTTGAACGCGCGTCTGGCGGTCGAACACATTCGTTTGGCGCAATACGACGCCGCGCGCGAACTGCCCTTCGCCCCGGAAAGCTTCGATCTGGTTTTGCTGGACGCGCCTTGCACGGGTCTGGGAACCTTGCAGCGGCATCCCGAAATCAAATGGCGACTGACCGAAGCGAAAATCGGCGAACTGGCCGAATTGCAAAAACAGTTGCTGGCGAGCGCCGCGCAACAAGTCCGTCCGGGCGGTTTGCTGGTTTATTCCGTTTGTTCGACCGAACCGGAAGAAGGCGAAGACATAATCACCTGGTTTCGACAGGAGAATCCGGGTTATCGCGACCTGACGCGCGAACGCCTGACCGAAGTCGGCGTCGAGCCGGAACCGCTGCTTACCGGCACTTTCGGCGCGCGCACCTACACACACCGTCACGGCACAGAAGGCTTTTTCTTTTGCGTGCTGTGGAAAAGGAGATGAATCAGTGCCGTTCGCGGTGCTGAACCAAAGACATGAATTACCTGCTGAGAAAAGGATTGAACATTCCCGCCGTCACAATTGTGGACGAAGCGGGCCGCGTCGTCACCGAAGACCAGCGCCGCTTGTTTCGCCATCTGGCGCAAAGCGGCTACGGCGCGGATGAGATTTTCGGTGTCGGCACAACCGGCGAATGGAATCGCCTGACCAACGCCGAACGCCAGCGCGTGATGGAAATCGAAGTCGAAGAAGTCCGCTACATCAACTCGAAGCTCACCAACCGTCAATCACCAATCATTAACCACCAACTGATTGAAGCCTGGGTCGGCGTCAACGGCAAAACGCGCGCGGAGATTTTGAGCAATCTGGATTTGGCGATTCAGCTTGGCGTTGATGCGGCGGTCATCGCGCCGCTGGCGATTGAGGACTTGAAAGAGCAGGACATTGTTCGTTTCTTTCAGCGCGACATCACGAATCTGCTCGAATCCGCGTTGCCGCCGGGCAGGGAATTGCCTGTCTTTCTTTACGACAACGCGGACATCGCCGCTGCCGGCCAGCCGCCTCACATTCGCACGCAAATCGTGAAAAACTTGAGCCGGCTGCCCTGGGTACGCGGCATCAAGGTTTCTGCCTCGCGGCGCGTCATAGGCAATTACACAAAGGCCGCGCTGCATTACAAACAGCCGGGCGAATTCGGCATTTACATCGGCAACGCCATGCTGATTTTTGAAATGTATCGTCCTAGCCACACGCTGTTTGACCGCTTGCGCGAAGGCTGGCGCGATTACCTGCTCAACGACGTTGCGCCCATCGGCGTCATTTCCGGCCCCGGCAACTGCATGCCGCGCGAATGGCAAAAAGCCTGGCGCGTGTGTTGGGCGGGCGATGAAGAATTGACCGATGTTTATCAAGATGTGTGCGAACGGTTTGAAGCGGCTTGCGCGTTTGACGAAGGCGGGCAGCAAGTCAGGAAAACCATCGCCTGCGTGAAAGCGGCGCTTGAAATTGACGGCGTGATTGGAAGTAGCGCCGTTTGTCAGGGAACGAAGCCGCTGACTTCGGAACAGAAGGCTATCTTCAAGGATCGGTATTTGGCCTTGCGCGATTACGTCAAAGGCCGCGTTGATCCGTTGTGGCAAACCGTGAACGCTGAAGCTCGCAGCTTGGAAGGGCTGCGCTCCCGGAGCTAATTCAGTTCGGCAAAGCTGCGAATCGGCGAATGGTTGTTTGCCGGCTGCGGACGATTGCCCGGACGCAGCGATAAAATGGTTTGCATTCCTGCCGCCCGCGCCGCATCGAGTTCGGCGACAACATCAGAGACGAACAGGATTTCCGGCGGCGGCAATTGCAACGCGGCGGCAATGCGGCGGTAACTTTCCGTTTCCTGCTTCGCGCCGACAGCCGTGTCGAAGTAATCGCTGAGCAGCGGCGTCAAGTCTCCCGCCTCTGTAAAACCAAACAACAGTTTTTGCGCCAGCACGCTGCCCGAAGAGTAAATGCAAACGCGCTTGCCTTGCTGATGCCAACGTTTGATTGCGGGCGGAACGTCGTCAAACACCTGACTGAGCAATTCGCCTGACCGATAACCTTCTTCCCAAATGCGGCCTTGCAGCGATTTCAGCGGCGTGGATTTTCGATCCTGATCCATCAGCCAGTGAACATAAGCCACGACGGATTCAGGCGCTTCATTGATAACAGGCGGCTCCAAACCGCGCGCAGTGTCGGCTGTTTGTTCGCGGCGCAATTCCGCCAAGTCTTCCTGCACGGTCATCCAATGCCGCGACAGAAAGTCTCCGACGTGCGTTCGCGCGAAGGGAAACAGCACTTGATAGACGAAATCTATCGGCGTGGTCGTGCCTTCGATGTCGAGCAAAATGCAGCTTGCGTTTATTTTCATTGGGCAACGACGGTGGAAGAAATGTAGGCCGGGCCGAAACACAGCGGTTGAAAGCGCGCGTCAACGCCGCTGCCGGAATAATTCGGCGACCAACCGGCGGCGTCTTTGAACAAACGAATGGCGCGGATGCGCCGGTCGCCGCACAGATTGAACCAATGCAAGGTTCCGCTCGGCACGCGGATCAAATCGCCCGCTTCGACTTCGATGGCGGCGACCGTGCCGTCGCCCGCGTGAATGTGAAACAGCCCGCGCCCTTCGATGATGAAACGCACTTCGTCGTCGTCGTGCGTATGTTCGCGATTGAACTTCGCCAGCATTTCGTTGAGGCCGGGCGTTTGCGGCGTTACGTCAATGACATCCGC
>CAZRXE010001784.1:0-3457 GCA_964603695.1 uncultured Heliomicrobium sp. | reverse complement strand
ATGGTGTTGACGTTGCCGCCCCCGTTCGTGCTGGTCACGTTCACGGACAGAGTACAACTGCCTCCGGCGGGAATCGTTCCGCCGGTCAGCGTGACCGAGCCGCTCGCCTGACTGGACGTGCCGCCGCAGGTATTGGCGTGCGTGCTGGTGACGGTCGTGACACCGACCGGCAGCGTGTCGGTCAATGGCGATGACAGCGTCAACGGAACATTGCTGTTCGGATTGCTCAGCGTAATGGTCAGCGTCGAGGTTCCGCCGGACAGAATCGAGTTCGGCGAAAAGGCTTTGCTGATCGTCGGCGGATCGGCGACGGTCAGCGTGGCGTTGGCCGTGTTGGAGTTCGGGCCGCTGTTGCCTGTGGTCAGATCGCCCGGCGCGATGGTGTTGGTGTAAGTGTTGTTGGTTGCAGACGTGACATCCACCGTCAGCGTACAACTGCCGGCTGCGGGAATCGTGCCGCCGCTCAGACTGACCGAGTTGGACGTTTGATTCGCCGTGCCGGAAGCGCAGGTCGTCGCGGCGGTGGAATTCACCGTCGTCACCCCTGCGGGCAGCAGATCGGTCAGCGTTGCGCCGGTCAGCGCCAGGCCGGCGTTGGGATTGGTCAGTGTGATCGTGACGGTACTGGTTCCGCCGGGCGTAATCAGAGCAGGCGAAAACGCTTTACTCACGGTTGGCGGTGAGGCCACGATCAAGGTGGCGGTGTTGGAAACCGCGCCCGTCCCGCCGTTGGTCGAAGTGACGGCGGTCGTGGTGTTGTTGATCGTCCCCGCCGTTGGGCTGGTGACGTTGACCGTGATCGTGCAGGCATTGGCCGTCGTCACCGTCGCGTTCGCCACTGTCAGCGAAGTCGAACCGGCGGTGAAGCCCGTCAGCGTCGCGCTGCCGCAATTGTTCTGCACGGCACTGGGCGTCGTGGCGATTTGCAGCCCGCCCGACAGCGTGTCCGTAAAGCCGACGCCGGTCAGACTCCCCGGATTTCCCGCCGGATTGGTGACGGTGAAGGTCATCGTCGTCACGGCATTCGGTGAAATCACGCCGGCTCCGAAAGCCTTCGCAATCGTCGGCGGCGCGAAGACGTTGATCGAGGCTGAAGCCGTGCCGCCCGCGCCGTTGTTTGTTCCGCCTTCGGTCGAAGTGACGTTGCCGCTGACATTGTCCTTCTGTCCCGGCGTCGTGCCCCGCACGTTAAACGAAATGGTACAGGGCGAACCGGCCGTCACCTGCGCGCCGGAGACCGTGAACAGATTATTGCCCACCGTGCCGTTCATGGTCGGCACCGGACTGGAGCCGCAACTGCCGCTCGCGGTGAAAGGCCCACCGGCAATCTCCAGTCCGGACGGGAGATTGTCGCTGAAACCCACACCGGTGAGCGTGCCGCTGGAGTTCGGGTTGGTGATCGTGAAGGTCAACGAGGTTCTAAAAGCGGTGTCGGAGCCGCTGGTGTAAAGCGGTATGCCGGCCGCGCCGAAAACCTTGGCGATGGTCGGCGGCGCAAAGACATTGAGCGTCACCGTGCCCGTCGCGGCGCTGCTCGCTCCAAGTTCGGTGGTGGCGAGCGTCGCGCTGTTGGGCTTGGCTCCGGCGGTTGTGCCGGTGACGTTGGCGATGACGGTGCAGGAGCCGCTGGCCGCCAGCGTCGCGCCCGACAGACTGATGCTGCTGCCGCCTGCCGTGGCCGACGCCGTGCCGTTGCAAGTTCCACCCAGGCCATTCGGCGTAGCGACCACCAGGCCACCGGGCAGCGTGTCCGTGAAGCCGATGCCATTCAACCCGAACACCGTGCTGTTGTTGGTGATGGTGAACGTCAGGCTGGTCGTGCCGTTGAGCGCAACGGAAGACGCGCCAAAAGCCTTGCTGAAGGTCGGCGCGTTGATGACTTTGATGTCTGCCGAAGCCGTCTGCCCGGCATCGCTTTGCAGCGAATCGGGCGCGCCGGTGGTATTGGTCAACGTACCTTCCGTGGTGCCCGCCGTCACCGTCACATTGAAGGTGCAGGGCGGCCCTGCGCTAAGCGAGCCTCCAGTCAATTGAATGGTGCGCGTGGCGGCGGTGGTCGTCACAGTCCCTCCACAAGCCGATTGCGTCCCATCCGCCACGTTCAACCCGACCGGCAAGACATCGGAGAAAGTTGTTTGCGTCAGCGTCTGGCTGTTGTTCGGATTGATGAGCGCGAATTGCAGGCTGACTGTCCCGTTTGTTCGCACGAAGGAAGATGCAAAACTCTTAGCCAGAATCGGCGGCTGAATGACATCCGTTGACAGGTTGTTGCTCGTCACCGAGAAACCCGTTCCCGCCACCGACGCCTGATTGCTGATTGACGCCCCGGTGAAACTGCTGCTGATCGTGGCGTTGAACATGATCGTCGTGCTTTCGCCAGCCGGGAGCGTGAAGCCGCTGCCCGTGCCGTTGACCGTAATCGTTTCGCCTGCCATTGCCGCCAACGAAGCCGTCGGCACGATGCGAGTTTCGCCTCGGCTGTTGACGATCATCGTCCGTGCGGGAATGTTCGTTGTCCCGCCTTTAGACGGCGATGCTTCGGTGATTGAAGAGATTCCATTTGAAGGCGAGGCTACATGCTCGGCTGCCGAAACGGTTGGTTCGATTTTGCCAAAAGCCTTGTCCAGATTGACGTAACTGATCGAAGACGAAAAAGCCGAAAAGACCGGGTTCAGCCATTGTTTGACGCGCGCGAACAGGCTTGGCGCAACGCCGGAGGGTGATCCGCTTGTGGCATTGGCGGACGAACTGCCTTCTGTCGGAGCGGCGATGGGCGCTGACCCGCAATTGGTAAATCCGCTGGTGGCGGAAATAAGTAAGACTCCTCCGCCTGCCGGATTCAGACCGGCGACATAAGTTTCAACGCCTGGCGTAGCAGTGGCTGCCATGCCTTCAATGCCGAAAGCGTTGATGGCGCTGTCAGTTCCTTGCTTGCGCAGTCCAATGCCTTGAGAGCCGCCACTGCCCGCGCTGGTGTTGCCTGAAATGTCCAAGCACACGTCGTTGTCGCCCGTGGCATTTCCAGCGTCTACGCGAATGCCGGGGCGCACGCCACCCAAAGGAGCGGCAACCGTGTTGTTCTTTACTGAAATGTTCAGCGAGCCGGTGGCAAGGTCGCGCGCCACCATCAGGATGCCGTTGCCGTCTGTCTGGCTGACGTTGTTGTTGGTAATCGTCACCGTCAGGCTGGGGGTAGAGGTAAACCCTGTCGTAAAGCTGGTTCCGCCCCCGATGCCCTGCGAGCCAAGCGTGTTGTTAGAGACAACTGTGTTGTTGTTGATCGTCGTCGTCGCGATGGCGTCGCCAAACACGTTGTGCGAGATGGAATTGCCCGACGTGTGCATGACGGTGTTGCCGGAGACGTTGAAGTTCCCGGTTCCCACGCCCTGAACGTTGAACAGAATGCCCTGTGTGCCAATGCGATTGGCGGCGCTTTGGCCGGAGATGTTGTTGTTCG
>CAZRXE010001783.1:0-3610 GCA_964603695.1 uncultured Heliomicrobium sp. | reverse complement strand
AAGGTCTCCTACACCCCCGTCATCCTTGACTCTTGTTCCGGCGTTGACGCCGCCGCCACGACGGTTACTCCACCCTCCGGATCGGTCTTTCCGCTTGGCAATACGAACGTGACCGTCAAGGCGAAAGACAACAAGGGCAACGAAGCCACAAAAACATTCAAAGTTTCGGTCGTCTGTCCGACCATCAATTTGCCGGCGACGCTTTCCGGCGGAGTCGTCGGGTCGGCTTACAGTCAAAGCGTTGCCGCGACGCCTGCCGCCAATTTCGGCTACAGCGTGACCGGGGGTGCGTTGCCGCCGGGTTTGTCGCTCAATCCGGCCACAGGCTTGCTCAGCGGCACGCCGTTGCAGTCCGGGCTTTTCAACTTCACCATTCAAGCAGCGGCTTGCAGTTGTGCCGGTTCAATGTCCTACACGCTGAACATCGTCTGTCCGACGATTACGATTACGCGCATCGGCGAGAGTTTCGTCACGGCGACGCAACCGTACAGCGCCACGTTGACGGCGCTGCCCGCGAACGGCAATTACACTTATTCCATCAGCGCCGGCGCATTGCCGTCAGGAATGAGTTTGAGCAGCGACGGCCATATCACCGGCTCTTCGGCAGCGCCCGGCCTAAGCACCTTCACCGTCAGGGCCACAGGGTTCGGCGGCGCGTGTCAGGGGACGCAACAATTCACGATTCTGGTGACCTGCCAGAATTTCGGCGTCGGACTTTCCAGCGCGACTGGGCCGGTGGCGGGCATCCCCTTCGACGGGAATGTGAAAGTCAGGCAATTCGGCGCGGAGGTCGGCGGCAATTACACCTTCACGCTTTTCAGCGGCACATTGCCCCCCGGATTGACGCTCACGCCCGAAGGCAGATTGTTCGGCACGCCGTCGCAAGTGGGCAATTTCATCAGCGTCGGCATTATGGCCGTCGGTGACAGTCTTTGCCCGGCTGTCGGGTTTCTCAACTTCACGATCAACTGCCCGATGACGCCTGCCACGCTTTCAAACCTGCCATTCGGCCGGGCCCTCACCCCGTATGACCAGACGTTGACCACTTCGATTGGCGCGCTGCCATACACCTATCAAGTCATCGCCGGCGCGTTGCCGCCGGGATTGACCTTGAGTCCGACAGGCAGACTGTCCGGCACGCCGACGCGAGCGGGGACTTACAATTTTACGGTGCAGGCAACGGACACGGCGGGCTGTTCGGCGACAGGAACCTACAACTTTTTCAGAATTGATTGCCCGAACGTCATCTTTGCCGGGCCGACTTCCGGCGGAACGTATTTGCTGCCGGATGGAGCGTTCGGCGCGGCTTACAATCAAACCGTTTCCGTCGCGTCTCCCGCAGGTTTCAGTTACGAGTATGCGGTTGTCGGCAGCTTGCCTCCGGGCCTGAGCTTGAGCAGGGACGGACGAATCACCGGCACGCCGACCGGCGCGGGCCAATTCATTTTCGGCATTGCGGCCACGACGGTGGGCGATGGTTTTGGGGATTGCGGCAGTTCGTCATCCTTCAGGCTGACGATTCCGTGTCCGACCATCACGCTTTCGCCATTGCCCAATGCCACGCTGACCGTGCCTTACGATCAAACGCTCACGCCCTTGCCCGGCGAAGGCGCGCCGTACGCTTTCGACAATGTGTTCGGCACACCGCCTCCCGGTTTAAGCTTCGACCGCACGACGGGCAGGCTCTTCGGCACGCCAACTCAAACCGGCACGTTCAGTTTTCGCGTCCGAGCCATTGGCTTTTCCGCCAACTGTTTGGCGGATCAAACCGTCAGGCTGACCGTTGATTGTCCGGCGGTGACGTCTTCGCCTTTGCCGGACGGCACAGCGACCGTCGCTTACAACCAAACGCTGACGGCGTCGCCCGGCGGCAGTTATACATTCGCATTTGCCGGAGGCGCGCTGCCGCCGGGGTTGAGCTTCACGAATGGCGTCATCAGCGGCACGCCCACGCAACCCGGCACGTTTAACTTCACTGTCACGGCGACGGCGACTTCAACGGCGCTTAGTTCCTGCACGCGAACCTTGTCTTACGCCATCACCATCAATTGCCCGACGGTTACGTTGTCGGCCTTGCCGGGCGGCACGGCGAGCGTTGCTTACAACCAAATGCTCACTGCTTCGCCTGTGGGCGGAAGTTACACTTTCGCGCTCACAGGCGGCGCATTGCCGCCGGGCTTGGGCCTCACGAACGGCGTCGTCAGCGGCACGCCAACGCAGGCTGGCACATTCAGCTTCACCGTTACGGCCACGGGCTTCGGCGTTTGCACAGGCACGCGCGCTTACACGCTGGTCATTGGGTGTCCGGCGATTACGCTCGCGCCGTCCAGCTTGCCCAACGCGACGACCAATACGGCCTACAACCAAACGTTGAGCGCCGCACCGGGTGGAACGAACTACAGCTTCAGAGTGACGAGCGGTTTCCTGCCGCCGGGATTGACGCTCAACAGTGATGGCGGTTTCAGCGGTGCGCCGGCACAAAGCGGCACGTTCAACTTCCGCGTTACGGCAACCGGCTTCGGCGCGTGCAGTGGCTCCCGCGATTATCAGTTGTTGGTGAACTGTTCGACGATCAGTCTTGCCCCAACGACTCTGCCGGATGGCTTTGTCGGCACGGTTTATGACCAAAGTGTCACGGCCACGTCTGCCGGAGCCTACAGCTACGGTGTGACGAGCGGCGCATTGCCTGCGGGTTTGTCGTTGACGGCAGCGACCGGGCGCATCACTGGTACACCAACACAGAGCGGCTCGTTCACCTTCGCCATCACGGCAACATCGTCTGACTGTCGCGGCAGCCGCAGTTACACAATCAACATCGGTTGCAGCGGACTTTCCATCAGCACGGCTTCATTGCCGGCGGGCTTGGCGGGCATCGGTTATTCGCAAACGATCAGCGTTTCGCCTGCCGGCAGCTACACCTTCTCGCTGGCGCAGGGCAATCTGCCTTCAGGATTGACGCTCAATCCGCAGACCGGCGTCATCAGCGGATTGCCGAATGTGGTTGGAACTTCCAACTTCATCGTCAAGGTGCAAACAATTGGCGGCTGCCTGACGACGCAAAGCTATGCGCTGCAAATCAACTGTCCGACCGTGGCTTTGACTCCAGCGAGTTTGCCGGACGGCGCGACCACAGCGGCTTATAACCAAAGCTTTTCAGCCACGCCCGCCGGAGGAAACTATCGGTTCGCCCTGACGGCAGGCGTATTGCCGCCGGGTTTGAGTTTGAATTCGGCGACCGGCGCATTGACCGGCACGCCGACCCAAAACGGCGTCTTCAATTTCACCATCACCGCGACAGGCTTCGGCAGTTGCGCGGGCAGCAAGGCCTATTCGATCACCATCGGCAACGGCAGTTGTCCGACGATCACCCTGGCGGATTTGCCGAGCGGCCAACCAGGCCAGTTGTACAACCAATCCACCAGTGCCTCGCCTGCGGGCGCTTACAGCTACACGGTGACTTCAGGAAGCTTGCCGCCAGGGCTGACGCTTTTTGGCAGCTTCGGCTTGCTGTATGGCTTTCCGAACACGGCGGGCACATTCAACTTCACCGTCACAGCCACGGATGCCAATAACTGCACGGGCGCGAAGAGCTATAGTCTCGTGATTGGTG
>CAZRXE010001782.1:0-1714 GCA_964603695.1 uncultured Heliomicrobium sp. | reverse complement strand
CAGGACTATGTGCGGGAGAAGACCAGCGACTTCGCCCCCCAGCTCGACCTGGCCAAAAACGCCCAGGCCCAGGCCATCTTCGTCGCTGGACTCTACGCAGAATGGCTTCAGGGCCGCAAGTGTCCCATTGATTAGTCCGCGCCCCGGTGTGTATATAAATGTGCGCGTGGCCTTCGGCGATCAAACCCATTTTCAAACCCACGCTGCCCGAACGAATCATTTGCGTCGAACCCAGCCGCGCGCGAATTCGATCCACCGTCGGGCTGTGATGCGAACGGCTCATGGCGGCGACCAGTTTCGTCGTGTCTGTTTCGGCGGCAACGCGCAATCGTTTGGTCGTCCACTTCTCTTCCAAAAACGCACCCATGCCGGGCGCGGCGTAATACATTTTGTCTGTCGCAGGATTGTAAACGACGCCAAGTTTCGCTTCGCCGGCGATGGACAGACCGATCATCACGGCGAATTCATCCAGCCTTTCAATGAACTGTTTGGTTCCGTCCATCGGGTCCACCATCCACACGCGGTCGTAGCTGAGCCGCGCGCGGTCGTCCGGCAATTCTTCGGAAAGAATGGCGTCGTTCGGAAAGTGTTTGTGGAGTTCGCGCACCAGCATTTCGTTGGCGGCGTGATCGGCGGCGGTCACCGGATCGTCATGGCCTTTCCATTTCACCTCCGCGCCGTCGCGGTAAAACCCCATCAAAATCGCACCGGCCTCGCGCGCCAGACGCCTCGCAACTTCCAATTCTTTTTCCATAACTTTCCCTGTCAGCTTTCAAATCTATAGCGTGAACGAATCGCCACGGACTTCAGAAGAACTTCAGCAACAAGCCCACCGTCAGGCTGCGCCCGCGCGAAGGAGCGAACTGGAAATGCTCGCGGTAAAACTTGTTGCCCGAATTTTCCAGCCCCATGGTCAGCGCCACACGGGAGTTTTCCCGCTGGAAGTTATACCCGCCGCGCAGGTTTTGAACCGCGAACCCACCCAGGCTGAAAAAGTCCTGTGCAATCAGGAACGGCGATTCGCTCAGCAGCGGCGAAACGCGCTCGACTTTGGCCTGGGCGCGAACGTTGTATTCGCCCCAGAACCGTCCGCCGGGCGAATTCCAACGCACGCCAGCGACGGCCTTCAGCGGCGTGATGTTGTCCGCCGGAACGTCCGTCAGCCTTGAATTGTTGAACGGATTGACGGCTTCGATGATCTGCCCGCGCAGATAACCGACATTGATGAACGGCGTGAAGATCGAACGCCCGGCGTTGATCGAATACTCACTGTCGAACTCGAAGCCCTGAATCCGCAACCTGGCGAAATTAATCGCCTGCAAAATCAATCCAATGCTCGGCGATTGCGAGACAATTTCGGTGGAAATGAAGTTGCGATAGTTGTTGTTGAAGTAGCTGAGCGACGCCGCGTAACGCGCTTTGCGAACGCGGACGCCCGCATCGAAATTGATGCCGGTTTCCGGCTTGACCGTGATGTTGGGAACAGCATTGCCCAGCGTTGCCGGCCCGCTGAAAAATAACTCTTCCAGATTCGCATGACGGAAGCTGCGACCAATGCGCGCAGTGAAACTCATTAGATCGTTCGGGCGAACGATTACGCCCAGGTCGCCTGTGATCGTCGTCCGATCAATTTCAACTCCGGCGGCTGTCGGCAATTTGGCGCGATCAATCGCCGGAACAGCGTTTTCGATTCCCGGCAGTACTGGGTTGTAAC
>CAZRXE010001781.1:0-2051 GCA_964603695.1 uncultured Heliomicrobium sp. | reverse complement strand
CAGGGACCCGTACAGACGGACGCCAATGGCAATTGGACGAAGTCAGGCTTCCTGGAGGACTGTAGATTTATTGTTTACACCGTCACGCCGAGCAAGCCCGGCTTCTTCTTTTTGCCGGATAGTCTGAGGTTCTGCGCGGCTTCGACGATAGTGAATTTTACTGGCGCGCCAGCCGTCACTACCGTTTCGGCGGCCAGTTTCAAGGGAGAAGAATTGGCGCAGGAGTCCATCGTGGCGGCTTTTGGACAGGGATTGGCGACAAAAGTTGAGATTGCCAATACGACTCCGTTGCCGACTACGCTGGCCGGCACAACCGTGAAAATCAAAGACAGCGCGGGAACGGAACGCAACGCGCCGTTGTTTTTCGTCGCACCGTCGCAGATCAACTACCAAATCCCCCCGGGAACGGATGTGGGGGTGGCTTTGGTGACGGTTACGAGCGGAGACAACAAAGTCTCACTGGGAGCGATTAACGTCAGCCGTATCGCTCCGGCGCTGTTCACGGCGAATGCTTCCGGCCAGGGCATTCCGGCGGCCAGAATTCTACGCATTCGCAATGGCGTACAGAGCTTTGAAGCCGTCAGTGCCACTCCGATAGACCTTGGCCCTGAATCGGATGTGGTTTATCTGCTGCTGTTCGGAGGCGGGGTGCGCAACAGCACGAAGGCGGAAGATTACAGAGTTGATTTCAGCGGAGTAACCAAAACGCTGAGCGCGACGAATTTCGAGGGTGGCTTCGCGGCTCCGGGCTTTGTCGGACTGGATCAAATCAACGTCGTGCTGCCACGCAGCTTGGTTGGGAAAGGCAGCCTGAACCTGTCGCTGACCGTGGAAGGCAAACCAGCCAACCAGGTTCAACTCAACATCAAATAGATACAGACTTTTATCAGAGAGCAGGTTTCCAGCCTGAAGACGGCTTTTCCGCATATCAGAAAGGCAAGCCGCGAAAACCTGTTCGCAGTATCAACCAACCCACTCACCAACAAGGAGAATTACCATGCAAAGACACCGTTCAACCACCAAACTTTTTCTGGCTTTCGGCGCGCTGTTGCTCGCCGTTTCGCTGACGCCGTTCTGCCTGGCTCAAAGCACACCGCCTCCCTCGCAGGTGCTTCAGGTGATTGTAGTGCGGGTCAAACCCGAAATGGATACGGAGTTCCGGGAATTCGTGAAGGAAACGGTCGCAGCCTTCAAGAAAGGCGGGGGCAAGGAGTGGGAAACCTGGACGGCAGCGACTCTGGGCGAGGGCTACGAATACTGGGTCTTCCGCCCCGTCGAAAGCTTGAAACAATTCGACCAGCCCGGCCCAGTGGCCAAGGCTCTGGGCGAAGAGGGCACTCGTGCCTGGTACGCCAAATGGAGCCGAATGGTTGTCAGCACGCGCTCGTTTCTGGTTACGACCCTTCCTGCGTTGAGCGTTCCCAGGAAGGGGGAACCAAAGTTAAGCATTGCCGTGGTTACGCACGTCGCACCAGGACGCACCGCTGAGTTTTATAAATGGATTAAGGAAAACGCTCTGGTCGCCAATGCGAAGACGAAGTCCAAAGGCGTTTCCACCTTCGTGCAGGGGCTTGGCGGCAATCCGAACGTCGTTCACGTCGCGGTGTCCTTCGATAATTTCGAGGACATAGGAAATTTCGTGCAGGCTTATGGCAAGGCGGTGGCAGATTTGAAGCTGCAGCCCGGTTCGCCGGTCGGCGTTGAATCGCAAGCTGAGTTCGGGGTGTATCGCTACATCCCGGAACTGAGCATCAGTGCCTCACCAGCAAAACCGGCTGGGAAGTAGCGGTAATCATGTAGTTTCCACCTTCAGGCGAGCGGTAGGCAGCCGCCTGAAGGTAAAACCACGAACAGTTCTTCATTTCAGATTCGTTGTCATCGTCGAGCGACCGCCGGTGGTTGTCGCCCAATACTTGACCCATTCCTCTTTGATCCCGTTCGTGCGTTCGATCAACTCTTTGCTGGGCGTGTTGCCGTGTTCGACGATCACGACCATGCCGGTGTTGAATTTCTTCTGTGCGTGGTCAACGTCGGGCAGGCGCGGGCCTTCG
>CAZRXE010001780.1:0-2581 GCA_964603695.1 uncultured Heliomicrobium sp. | reverse complement strand
CCGGCAAGCAATGTGAATGTCAGTCGTTTCATTTGAGAAAGTCTCCAGTGTTGAGAATATCAATTGCCAATCGAGGCAGGCATCTTCGTTGCCCTTCGATGGTGGAAAGAACTTCGCCGATCTTTCGCGCTCCGGCTTTCAGGTAGAAGGCTTCGGCGTTCGGATCGGAAACAATTTCAATGGTGGCGATGTTCGCCGCCGCCGCTCGGTCAATCGCATGTGCCAGCAACCGGCGGCCAATGCCTTTGCCCATCCATTCCGGCAAAACCCACAGATGATCGAGTTCGGTTGTGCCTTCGGAAGTCACCAGCGCGTAAAAGCCAATCGGTTTGTCTTGTTCACAGACGATAAAAACTTCGTTGAGCGCGATGAACTCAGGCGTGATCGTTAAATCTTCGCGCCATACTTCGATCCAGGTTTCGGGATAGCCCCAATGCCGTTTGGCGGCAAAGGCGATTTCGGTCAAGCAGGCCGCTTCTTCGGAGTCAGCACGGCAGATTGTCAGCATTACGTTTCTACGTTAATTCTCCGGTTCGAGGAAAATCCGCCCACATTTCGCGGCGGATTTCGGCAATGTCTTCGTCGGTGATATTCGCACCTTTCCACAAACCGCGTAACGATTTGCGCGGTGTAGCCGGCGCAGCCCGTAAATCGCGTTCGATTTCAGGCGCGAGCTTTTCAAAAAGGCGAGCCTTGTCCACGGGAGAAAGCTGTTTCGCCAAACTCAAAACTTCTTCCAGGGAAATCACTTGCTCCATAAACCCCCTTCACTTCGCGGCTTTCTGTACTTGCGCCGCTTTGTCAGTCACGGCGATTAAATGTTTCTGTCCGCGAATGAAAATCATGCCGTCGGAAATCGCCGGAGTCGCCATCATCACTTCGCCGACGGGATTGGTCGAGAGCAGTTCGAATTTCGCACCGGCCTTGACGACAAAAACCTCGCCGTCTTCGCTGCTGAAATAAACTTTGCCGTCAGCGGCGACGGGCGAGGCGCTGTACGAACCGGCTTTGTCGCTGATGCGTTGCTGATAAAGCCGTTCGCCGGTCTTGGCGTTGTATACCCGCAGGATGCCGTCGTTATTGCAAACGTAAAGATGTTCGCCGTAAGCCAGCGGCGTGGGTTGATAACTGCCGCCGCGTTGAATGCTCCAGGCGACAAATTCATTGGTGGTTTCGCCCTGTTTGAGCGAGATGTCGCCGTTGGCCGCGCCTTGTTTGACGGCGTAAATCGGTTGGTTTGGACGGTAGCTGTTGCAGATGAATATCAGATCGTGCGCGGCAATCGGAGTGGTCGAAGTCACTTCGGGATTGCCTGTCAGCTTCCACAATTCCTTACCGGTCAGCGGATCGTAACCGCGCGCGGCTTTGGTGGCGTTGGTGACGAGTTCCACGCGCTGTTTGCTTTCGACGATGGTCGGCGATCCCCACGAAGGAATTTCCGCGCGATCTGTTTTCCAGACCTGTTTGCCGTCTTTCAAACTGTAGGCCGCAATGAACGAACCTTTCTGAATGTCGCATTGCACGATGACCAGGTCTTTGTAAATGACCGGCGAACTGGCCGTGCCCCATTGATAATCAGGATCGAAAAACCAGCCGGAATCCAGCACGCCGAGGTCTTGCTTCCATTTCAGATTGCCTTTGAAGTCGTAACAGTACAGCCCTTCGGAGCCGAAAAACGCGACGACAGATTTGCCGTCGGTGACGGGCGTCGAACTGGCAAAGCTGGATTTGATGTGGCGTTTGGTTTTCGGCACGCCTTCGTAGGCGACTTTTTCCCAGGCGATTTTGCCGGTCTTTTTGTCCAGGCAATAAACCTTGAAGGTGTGTTTCGACAGGTCGGCGGCGCTGTCCACGTCGCCGTAATAGCCGGAGCGAAAGACTGATTTCGGGTCGCTGCTGACGGCGGTGATAACGAAAACCTTGTCTTCCCAAACAATCGGGCTGGCGTGGGCAAGACCGGGGATTTCGATTTTCCAGGCGATGTTGGTGTTTTTCTCAACGTCCCAATTGGCCGGTGTGGCTTTGCCTTCGGCGACGCCCGCAGCTTTTTCGCCACGAAAGGCCGGCCAGTTTTGCGCGTAGCCCAAACCGGTCGGCAAGAACAAACTCAATCCCAAAATTCCCAATGACAAAGCTCGCTTCATTTTGCCTCCACTTTTTTCAAGACCGTAGTTCCGCCGGGTCCCTTCAGTGAAAGGCCTGTGACTTTATCACCTTCCAACTGGAAGGTGATGGTCATCGGCTGGCCTTCAGGTTCAAAGCTGTGTTCTGAAACCGGCGTCAGCGCCAGATCAAAACCGTTGGCCGAACCAATAAGTTTTCCGTCTTTCACTTTGACGGTCAGTTCAACTTGTTCGTTTTTGAAAGTGCCTTCATAACGCGGCAACTGTTCCGGCGCGACGTTGAATTCGGATTTTGGCTTGGGTTTGGCACCGGCCTTTTTCAGGGCTTCGACGATTTCCGTGCTTTTATTTTTCTCCGCCGTCGTCAGCCAGGTGCTTAACGATTCGGGTTTGAAATCCCCCAGCGCCAGCAAGGTTTCGACGGTTTTGATTTGCCCCATCGCAACAGCCATGGCGGT
>CAZRXE010001779.1:0-11695 GCA_964603695.1 uncultured Heliomicrobium sp. | reverse complement strand
AGCACGCGCGATGACGTGGGTTTGATGCGGCGGGCGGCGCTGCGCTTTTTGGATGAGCTTCGCCCGCAAGACCGCGTGGCCGTCGTGCAGTTCAATAAGCAGGTCGAACTGCTGAAAGACCTGACCGCCAGTCACGCCAAGATCGAAGAGGCATTGTCGCTGTTGACGCCTGGAACAGGAACTTCTTTTTATGACGCGCTGCAACTGACGGTGGATGATGTGTTCGGCAAGGTCGAAGGCAGAAAGGCAGTCATCGCGTTGACGGACGGCGTGGATTCATACGGCTATCAAACATACGAAGAGATTCTGCCGCTGCTGGAAAAGAACAACATCAGTCTTTATTTCCTCGAACTCGACACAGAGACTTTCACCGAAGCCGGAATGAAGCGCGACTGCACTGATGAAAGCCATTTTGAATTTTCGTCAAAACAGTTGACGAAATTCTTCCAGGATCACGGGCGCGCCGGATCGGCGTCTTACCTGATGGGACATTGCACGATTCCAGCGGCGGAACGCGCGCAGATCAATCATTTGCTATACGCTTCGGCGCGTCGCGAATTGCGCGAGATGACTGATAAAACAGGCGGACGGGTCTATCCGGTCAAACAGCTTCAGCAACTAGATGCGGTTTACGCACAAATCGCGGCGGAATTACACACGTTGTATTCAGTCGCGTATTACCCCGCCAACGAAAAGCACGACGGCAAGTGGCGCAAGATTAAAGTCGAAGTGAAGCGCCCTGGATTCACCGCGCGCACTCGCAGCGGCTATCGCGCCCCTTTGAATTGATCGCCTGATTGCGTGGTTTATTAAGGCAGGATGCTTGGTTGTTTTTCTAAAAAATGGCTTGGAGGCGCGACAAAATTCGGCGCGGAAGTTTTTTCCGTGATTGCCGTGAAAGGCTTGAACTATGCGCCAAAGCCATCTTGACAAAGCAATGACCCGCGCGAATAATGCCGCTCCGCTTCGATAAAGCGAGTACCTGGGAAAATCAATCAACTCAATTTTGAACGTCCCACTGGCGATTGAAAGTCGCTCAAGCGAGTCAGTCGCACGGGGATTTTTTGCGCCTTAAGCCTGTTTTGATCGGCACCTTTATGAATGGAGTCTCAACAAACCGCGCGGAAAATGAACGCATCGCGGAGTTAACGTTTTTACGCAGTGGCAAGGTGCGAGACATTTATGAAGTAGACGAAGATCATTTGCTGATTGTGGCCACGGATCGCATCTCAGCGTTTGATTGCGTCTTGCCGAATGCGATCCCTTACAAAGGTCAGGTGCTGACGGGGCTGTCACAATTCTGGTTCGCCAAATTCGCGGACTTGACGCCGAATCATTTGCTCTCCACTGAAGTGAATGATTTTCCAGCTACCTTGTGCAATAAGCTTTCGGCGAAATCTAAAGCTTGGCTTGATGGGCGAACGATGTTCGTTCGCCGCGCTGACGTGATTCCTTTTGAATGTGTGGTGCGCGGGTACCTGGCAGGTTCGGGCTGGAAAGAGTATCAGGCGACGGGCACGATTTGCGGTCACCAATTGCCGGAAGGATTGACGGAATCTGCGAAGCTGCCGCAGCCGATTTTTACGCCAGCGACGAAGGCCGAAACCGGACACGACATCAATGTTTCGGTGGCGGAAATGGCCGCCGTTTTGGGCGAGGAATTGACGCGCGAACTTGAGGCGCTCAGTTTGAAGCTCTACAGTGAAGCTGCGGCTTATGCCGAGCCGCGCGGAATTATTATTTGCGACACGAAATTCGAGTTTGGTTTACGCGACCGCCAGTTGACGCTGGTGGATGAAGTCTTGACGCCGGATTCGTCGCGGTTCTGGCCGCGCGATTCTTACTCTCCCGGACGCCCACAGCCTTCGTTCGATAAACAATTCGTTCGTGATTATCTGGAAACATTGGATTGGGACAAACACCCGCCCGCGCCAATGCTCCCTGAACAGGTTGTTTCAGGGACAAGCGCCAGATACCGGGAAGCATTCCGGTTGATTACCGGTCGTGGTACTGATGATTGATTGAATAAGCATTGAATTATTGAGCGTTGCCCGTAAAGACAGCTAAGGTTTGCCGTCCTTTTCTCCCCAGTTTTCAGGTTGGCAGCAACCGGTTGGCTTGCAGATTGCCCGCAGGTCGTTATGGCATTGCGTTTTTTTCGCTTGGCAGCGCCGTGTCGAATACCGAGGAAAAAGCCATGAAAGCGGAATTGGAATCTCTGATAGATCAAATGATTACTCGCGGCATCCTTTTTGAAGAAGCTGTCAAGGAGTTCGAAAAGAAGTTCATTCTGAAAGTCGTCAGTCGTCACAAAAACAATCTCTCCAAAGCAGCGGATGAATTAGGCATTCACCGCAATACCTTGAGCAAACGAATCGGCGAGTATGAAAACGGCGTCAATGGCAACGGCCATGTGAATGGCACTAATGGCAAGAGCGGACATAACAAACGCCGTCAACCCGCGCCCAGCCGGAAGAAACGCACGGTGAAGAGTTCAGAAATTTGATGGCGGTTTGATTTGTTTGGGCGGATGGCGCAGGCGTGCGGGGTCGGTTTCAGGCGCTCGCTCGCTGTTAGTGGTTTTCGGGTTGAGTACTCGCCGTGGTCGCGTGGATGCGGGCGCGGGCGGAATCTCTTCTTCAGTCTCCAACCTCAAACGCGGTTTTACTTTCTCGTTTTCAGAAAACAGAAGTTGTGGCTCAAATGACGGCGCAAGCATTATCGGTGAAGTCGAATCGCTGATTTCGGGTAACTTGACGGGAACCACGATGATCGGAACAGCGGCAGGTGCGGATTTTTCTTCCTTCGGCATATCAACCAGTTTTATTTTAGGTGGCGGCGCTTCCACCGGCTGTTCGGTCAAGACGGCTTCCACGGGTTTGGTGGGTTTTGAATCGTTCGCTGTCGCCAATGATTCTTTGGCGGTCTTTCGATTCGCGGAGCGTTTGTTCGGCGTCGCGGAGTTTTTGGGAACGTCCGATTGTTGTCGGCGCTGCGCCAGTCCGGTAAGAATCAGGTTGAGGTTCGGATTGACTGTGTTGGCGGCGCTGCGCAATCGCTCTTCCAGACCGTCCGCTGAGCCGTTGATTTTGCGGAACAGCACTTCGATCACAGCGCCTTTCATATCCGCTGTGGCCGCTTCCGGCGGTTCATAACCGGCCAAATAACTTTCAAATGCGGAGTTCAAATCGCCTGCGGTTTCCTTGACCGTTGCCAGATGCCACAACGCGCTTCTGCCTTCGGGCAGCGAGCCATAAGCCTTGACTGCTTCATCCAGAACGGTGGCGGCTTCCTCGAATTTTCCGGATTTGTAAAGCGCCCAGCCTTTGGCGTTCAGTGCGCGTCCGCGAAAGATTTGCAGCCGTCCGTTGCGGTCATAATTCGGATAATCCCGCAACGAACCCTCTGCTTCGATGGCCACTTCGGCCAGACCTAATGCCTGTTCCGCCAGTTCCACGGCCAGGCCGGTTGAGATACCTGCCTGCGAAAGTTTTTGCGCTACGTAAAGCGAGCGGAACGAACGGCGCGTACTTTCCGTTTCGACGAAATCCAGCGCGGCCTGATCCAGTTCTTCCATCTGTTTGCGCGTTACTGTGCTTTTGCCGGCAGCGGCTATGGCTTTGATCTGATTCAGCCAGGCGTGAAAGCGCGTCAGCGATTCGGCTTGTTTGAACTGTTCTATGGTGGTCGGCGATTCCGCCACGAAAAGCGATGCCTGATGTTCGCGTGACAGAAGCTCTTTCACGCTTTCGGCTTTCACGTCCAGCGCTCCGCCCAGCCGCGTTACGAACTGTTCTTTGGACGGAAGGCGTGTGGAAACGCTGGTGGAAACGCTGAATGCCCTGGAAAACTGTTCCAGCGCGCCGTCGAAATCTTCTACGGACAAATAGAGTTTGCCGAACGTGAAAAATAGTGAGGGAAAGCCCGCGTATTGCCGCGCGGCCAGCAGGTTTCGCTCGGCTTCAAAGATTTTGCCTTCGGCCAAATCCGCTTCGGCGGCGGCGATGCGCGCCCAGGCATAGCGCGGCTCGACCAGCAACGCGGCTTCGGCGGCGGCGCGCGCCTGCTTCAGCTTGTTTTGTTTCAGGTAATAAAACGCCATCTGCGTTTGCAGGTAGATGTCGTAAGTGACTTCTTCCGCCGAACCGCGCAGGTCGCGCGCTTGATTCAGCGCCGCCGTCATTTGCTCTTCCTTGCCTTGCGCCAGCGCACACAGCGCCAGACCTTTGAGCGAGCCTGTGTGTTTCGGATCAACTTCGAGTTGCTTTTGGTAAAGTCTGGCCGCGTCCGCGTAAGCACCGTGCGCGCGGTACAAGTTGGCTAGTTCGTAGTAGGCGCGTTTTTCCTGTGCATCCGCGCCAATGGCCAGTTGGTATTCGGCAATGGCGTCATCTAGTCGCAAACCCATTCGATAAGCCATGCCCAGCGCGCGATGCAGTTTGGCATCTTTTTCAGTGTCTTTTTCAGACAGCCGCGCCGCTGTTTCCAGCACGCGAATGGCATCTATCGGATCTTCGATGGTCAGAAAGAATTCGCCTAGCCGCGCCAACCGCAAAAACTCTTTGGCAAAACGCTTTTCAAGCCAGCAGGCCAGTTCAATAGCTTCATTGCGATAGCCGCGCACCGAAACCGCCAATGGAATGCGCACGACTGTTTCTTCAAAAAAACGATCTGAGACTTTCTCCGGCAATGCCGCCACCGCTTGGCGAAAACCAGCCAATCCTTTTTCGATGTTGTTTTCGGCCAGTTGTGTTTCGCCGAGTTGCGCCCAACTGGCAACAATGGCTTCGCGGGCGGCGTCGGCTTGTTCGACGGCGGGACGGGATTTCAGCAGTTGCTGCAACGCGACGATGCGTACTTCGGGGTCTTCAATATTGAGCGCCGTTTCGAGCGTCGGAGGATCCGGTTGCGATGTCTTGGATTGCGAGGTCGCCGGGACAATCAGCACGCCGCAAATCAACAGGCTTATCCATAACAATCCAGCTTTCATCTTCCCACTCCGCCTTTGTTTATTGTTAGTTTGGAATTGGAGGCGAATACTATTCGCTCGGAAAAACAAAGTAAATCCGTCAGTCCGGGCGCATCATTTTCGCCGTGTCACCAGCACGCCCGCGATAATCAACACCGCGCCGAGAGCCTGCAAACCGGTAGGACGCTCGCCCAGCACCGGCCAGGCAATCAGAATGGCGACAACCGGGATCATGCAAGTGTAGATGGTGGTTTTGACGCCGCCGATCAAACGTACGCTGCGGTTATAAAGCAGATAGCACGTTACTAGCGACAGCGCCGCCGAGTAGAAAATATCAAATACAGCCACGCCGCCGACGTGCGCCCAATCCGTTTGCCGAAGTCCTGGCACGGCCAGCAGAATCAATCCGGGCGTACCGGTAATCAGCGTCAATGTGGTGGCACGCAACGAAGATACGCCGTCCCCCACGGTGCGCATTCCCAACACATACGCCGCCCAACAAACACAGGAAGCCAGCACCATCAAATCGCCCAGCAGGGTTTGCGATGAAAGCTCCGCGCCGCGCGTTCCCACCACAACCAATACGCCGCCGATGGTCAGCGCCAAGCCCAACACCGTCCAGCGCGTGATTCGTTCCAGGCCGATCATCGCCCCCGCCAGCGCGATCATCACCGGCGTGGTGGTCACAATCAGCGAACTATTGGCTGTGTTGGTCAGCGCCAGGCCGTTGGCGAAGATCGCCTGATAAAGCGTGTTGCCGATGACGCCCAGCCATAGAAATTTCCCGAAGCTGCCCGGCGGAAAGCGGCAATCGCCCTCGCGCCAGCGCAGCAACAGCAGCATCAATACCGTTGCCAGCCCGAAGCGAATGGCCGTGAACGGAAACGGCGCGATTTGCGTGTACGCCGTTTTCAAGACAGTAAAATTGCCACCCCAGATCAACACGACCAAAATCATTGTCAGATCGGGAGTGGCAAGTTTTTCGAGAAACGAGTTGCGCGCTTGAACGCTGGTCAGAGCTTCCGGGATCGAAGACACTTGGCTTAAAACTCCAACTGCTTTAAGTAGCCGATGCTGAATTTCAAACTATCGAACGGCGAGCCGGGCGTGACGTCCTGTTCGATGAAGTAATGCTTGATCGCGCCTTTGGGCGCTTTGGCGAAGATGGTTTTGAAATCAATCACGCCGTGGCCGACTTCAGTGATGCCGCGCTTTTCGGTCTTGTCCAAATCCTTGACGTGGAAGAGCGCAACACGATCCGGGTGTTTGGCCAGGTACGCCAGCGGGTCTTGCTTGGCGTAAGTGATCCAGTACAAATCCAGTTCGATCTTGACCAGATTCTTGTCGGTTTCGGCCAGCAACACCTCCATCGGCAGTTTGCCTTCCAGCGGCTGAAACTCGAAATCGTGGTTGTGGTAGCCGAATTGAATCCCGGCCTTCTTGCAAGCTTCGCCGGCTTTGTTGAACAGCGCCGCGTGTTGTTTGAATTGATCCAGCGATTTGCGTTCGGGCGGCATCAGGAAGGGACAAATCAGATAGCGATGGCCCATGATCTTTGCCTCTTCGATTGTTTTGTCGAGCGAGTTTCGCAGTGCGTCAATCGGCACATGCGCCGACGGTGCTTCCAGTCCAAGCTGGCCGAGCAGGGTTTTGACCTGTTGCGGCGTGCGGTTGTAATAGCCCGCGAACTCGACTTCCTTGAAGCCAAGCTCAGCGATTTTTTTCAGCGAGCCGTCGAAGTCTTTCGCCATGTCGGCGCGGACAGTGTAAAGCTGCACGCCGATTTTCGAGAGTTTGGCGGCGGCTTGCGCCGGAGTCAGATTCAGCGCCAACGCGCCTGCGGCGCTGCAAACAGTCTGTTGCAGAAACGTTCTTCGATTCAACATTTGAGTGTCTCCGAGTTTTCAGGTGATGTGGTTGGTAACGCGCGCGGATCATAACAGGCATCCACGGCGATGAAAAACGCTCGCGCCGCCTGTGCTAAGATGAGTCGGGTTTTCTCCACGAAAGGTATTCAACGTGTTCAAACTGATTTCAACCGCTCTGGTTATGCTCCTGTTTGCGCTGACTGCCGTCGCGCAGCCGCCGCGTCGAACTAAACCCGCGCCCGCCACCGCGGACAAAGCCGAGGACAAAGAGCGGAAAGCCGCTGAGCTTTTCGACGCCGCCCAAAACGCGCATCAGTCCGGCGACCTGGCCAAAGCCGTCGAGCTTTACTCGCAGGCGCTCGAACTCGATCCGGATTTGTGGCAGGCCGACTATCAACGCGGCGGCGCGTATTTTTCGCTGGGCAAGCTGGCCGAAGCCAAAGCCGGGATGAATCGCGTGGCCGAATTGCTGGCGCAAGCGCCGGCGTCGGAGCAAGTCAAACAGGTTTCCGCGCGCGTCCAGGCCACGCTCGGCGAAATCGCGCTGACCGACGCCAAACCTGATGAAGCTGAAAAGGCGTTTCGCCGCGTTCTCGAACTCAATCCGCAGCACGCTCGCGCTCATTCCGGTCTGGCGGAGATTCTGTTCGCCGCCAATAAAAACGCCGAAGCCGCCGCCGAAGCCAAAGCTGCCGTCGCCGCCGGCGAAGACCGCGCCGCGACTTTCACTTTGCTGGGCGTGGCGCTCGTCAATACCAACAAATTCGATGAAGCCTTGCCTGCGCTGAATGAAAGCCTGAAACGCGAACCGAAAAACGCAGCGGCGCTGCTTTACCGCGCGGAAGTTTTCATCGCCAAAAACAAGGCTACCGAGGCCGCCAACGACCTGCGCGCCGCGCTGGCCATCGAACCCAATCCGCGCACTAAACTCCGTCTGGCCGCGCTGCTGGCCCAGTCCAAACAGTTCAATGACGCCCAGGCGTTGTTTCAGGAAGTTCTAGTCGCCGAACCGGACAATAACGACGCACGCACCGGTTTGACGGCTTTGATGATCGAATCCGGCAAGGCCGAAGAAGCTGTCGGCCAGTTGGAACAACTCATCAAAGCCGAACCGAACCGCGCCGTGCTGCGCGCGCAACTGGCAGAACTTTACTTGCCGAAAAATCCCGACAAGGCGTTGGAGCAATACACTGCCGCCGCCAAGCTGGAACCGAAACAACCTAATCATCAAGTCGGAGTGGCCTCGGCGCTGGTCAAACTGCGCAAGTTTCAAGAAGCCGTGGACGTGCTGAAGCCCGTGCTGGCTTCGACGCTAAAAGAAGACGTGGCCTATTTCGCCCATACCAATATGGCCACGTCGCTGTTTGAACTGGACGACTTTCCGAACGCGGCCCGCGAATTCCTATGGATTCTGGATCATCAGGGAAAACGAGGAGACCGCAAGCGCGCGTCCATTTCGCTGTATTTTCTGGGCGTCTGTTTCGACAAGATAGGCGATTACGAACAGGCGCTGCGCGCCTACAATCAGTTTATGGAACTGGCTTCGCCGGACAATCAACTGGAAATCGAAAAAATCAAACTGCGATTGCCGTCGCTGAAACGGCAGATCGAACTTGGCCAAAGCAAGGTCAAACGCAAACCTTAATCATTCGGAGAAACCTATGACTCGAACCCGTCTCCTCGCTCCCCGTCTTCTGTCTGCTTGCTGCGCGGCTTTCGCGGCAGCCTTTCTGCTCGCTTCGCTCTCCCTGGCGCAATCGAAAAAGCGCGACCACCTGACCGAACAGGAAGGCGACAAAGTCCGCGAATTCCAGCAAATTGACCAGCGCATAGACGTTTTCATCAAAGCCGCCGACCGCCGCCTTCTGGTGCTGACCACTCCGAACGCCACGCAGAAAAAGAAAGAAGAGGAAACCTGGGGGCCGCTGCCCACCGGAACCAAACTGGAACTGTTGATTGATTACAAACGCATTCTGGAAGAAGGCGAGGAAAAAATGGACGACGCTTATCAACGCGACGGCAAAGCGGACTTCCTGAAAAAAGCTCTCACCAAATTCAAAGACGCCGCCAATCGCCAAATCCCACAACTGCGCGCGCTCGCTCCGCAATTGACCGACAAGAAAGAACAGCGCGCGCTGGCAGAAGCGATTGAAGAAGCCGAAACCGTTACCAAGGCCCAAGCAAATTGATTTCCGCTTTTTGGGGCCAGATGCAGCGCAGGCGGTGCGCCTGCTTCAAGTCGAAAAAAATTGAGACCTCACCAGTTTGGAACGTAGCAACTGCTCCTCAAGCGATGCGATGGATAACAAAAGCTTCTTTTGTTCCGCCAACTGAATGTTTTCCGCAATGCGCTCGCGTAATTCCTGCGCTTCTTTGCGCAATTGCTCAACCAGAGACATCGCTTGCGGCAGGTCACCAGTGATTTCATTTAATAGCAAATCTTTTTCAGCGACTGTTTTTAACTGTGCCACCGCGCTCATAAAAGTGATACCTCCTGCAGGCCCGCGCCTTGTCGGCAAAGGCAGGAAATCGGCGAGTACCGCAACGGTTTTTCCGCACCCACCGATTACGGATTTTTGGCGCTTACTTTCGATGCTGCCGCAAACAAATGCTTTCCGGTACTTTCCGGCAGCTTAAAAGACGATGCCGACGGAAATTCTGATCGAAGTCGTCTGACGGGAACTGGCTTCAACGCGCGTGTGCGCCCCGCCTGCCAGAACTTGCGCGAAGGGTTCAACCCGACCACTGTTTCTGAATTTGAACTGCGGCCCGGCCATAAAGTAGATCACGCATGTATCAATTGAGTTCCGTCCGTCGGTGAAGTCGGCACAGTCTTCCGTGCGGTGGAAGGAAAAATTCCCCGTCAGCCACAAGCCGGAATAAAAGTACAAAGTCCCTGCGGCATTGGCTCCATGCAAGCCTTTACGGCGATAAAAAAAAATCGTCGTCAAAAGTAGTGCTGGGATTATTGCGATCGGGAATGCCCTCCGCTTGCAAATTGGAATATCCGATGAACCCCTCAACTTTCTGATCCGTTTGCGCAAAAGAAACCGATGCCAGCAAGAGCAGACAGGTAGTTCCTATAAAATTTGACGCATAAGCTTTTCCTTTTACTGATAGTTCTTTTTTCTGATGCCTTTGCGGCATCGCTTAATCGAGAAACTTCTTCGCAATCGCCATTCCTAATAACTGTGAGGGGCAAGTTGTAAGCGAGGATTAATAGCTTCAAGGTGCTTATTGTTCTTCGATGGGTAGAGGATGATGGTTGCGGAGTTTGTTGCGCGCGCCTAACTCATCTTCAATGCGGATGGTGGTGATAACGTGAACGGATTTGCCCAGCAATCGTGAGTGACATTGCCGAATGACGGTCATCACTTCATCCCAATCGCCTTCCAGACAGGTTCCAGTTGGTGTGAGTTCGTACTTTATGCCGGAGTCGTCAATGATCTTGTGCGCTTCGGCGAGAGGTTCGGCAAGATTGCTTCCCAAGCCAAGTGGAACCACTGTGAATTCAGCCAGCATGCGAGTTTCCTCAAAGTAGGTTGGACAGACATCGGCTTATCCTCGCCGTGGGCGGCTTGCCTGTCAGCATGAATTTGTTCGGATTGTTTCTATTATTCCCAGATACTGGGAAGGCGGTTGAATAATGACTGCCTGAAGTAATTAGGCTCTCCCCAAAACCTCATTCCTCAGGCAGCCATTGATCGGCTACTTGATAATGCGCGATTGAACGCCATCATCAGGAGATTACTCTGTTCGTAGCCGAATCCTTGTTTCTTTCACTGTCTGTGCTTTGGCAGTTTGTGTGCCAGTCGAAAATGCGGGATTTCCAGCCGAAATGAATTGCTGGATTGCGGTGAGTTTGTACTGGCCAGCATCAGATGAATGTCTGAAATACAAATGCGGAGTGGATGAAGCATCCACTCCGCATTTTGGGGCAGGTTTGCCGGTGGTTTTAGTGGCCGGCTCTGGCAGCCTGTCGCGGGCCGGCGTTTTTCACATACTTGTCGGCCCAGTTAATCATTTCTGCCAGCGTGTGCATCACTGATTCGCGCCCGGTGTAGCCGTGGGCTTCGTAAGGCAGCGTTACGTAGCGGACTGTTGCGCCGTGACCTTTGAGCGCCATGTAAAAGCGTTCGGATTGAATCGGGAACGTGCCTGAGTTGTCGTCCGCTTCGCCGTGAATCAACAGAATCGGTTCGTTGACTTTGTTGGCGTACCAGAACGGGGACATCTTGGCGTAAACATCCGGCACTTCCCAGAAAGTGCGCCGTTCGGCTTGGAAACCGAAGGGCGTCAGCGTTCGGTTGTAAGCGCCGCTGCGCGCAATGCCGGCGCGGAACAGATCGGAATGCGCCAGCAAGTTGGCCGTCATAAATGCGCCGTAACTGTGTCCGCCCACTCCGATGCGGTCGCGGTCGGCGACACCCATTTCAACGACTTTGTTGACGGCGGCTTCGGCGCTGGCGACGAGTTGGTCAATGTAATGATCGTTGGCCGTTTCGCCTGCGCCGACAATCGGCATGGTCGGGTTGTCGAAAATGGCATAGCCCTGCGTCAACAAGAACAAGTGCGAGATGCCGCTGACGCGCGTGAACCGATAAGGCGAACCGGAAACCTGACTGGCGGTGTCGGCATCGGTGAATTCGCGCGGATAGGCCCACATGACCATCGGTACTCGCTCGCCTTTCTTGTAACCGGGCGGCAGGTAAAGCGTGCCGGAAAGTTTGACGCCGTCCTTGCGCTCGTAAGTGACGAACTGTTTTTCGACGCCGGCGAATTGCGGAGCGGGGTCCTTGAACTGCGTGATGGCGCGTTTGCTGTTGGCGCTTAAATCGCGCCCGAAATAATTCGGTGC
>CAZRXE010001778.1:0-6633 GCA_964603695.1 uncultured Heliomicrobium sp. | reverse complement strand
GCGCTTGTCGTAGGCTTCGCCCCAAAAGCGCCTGCCCTATAACATCTGAAGCAATCGCGGCGGGCGAATCAAACAACCTACAACTTCGGGAGACTTTCAATGAATCGTCGAGATTTTCTGCAAGCCGGAACGGGCTTGGCGTTGACGACCGCGCTGGGTTCCGGCGTGCGCGGCTATGCTGAAGAATTCGCGCAACGCAAACCGCGCGTCGGATTGATCGGCACGGGCTGGTACGGCAAAAGCGACTTGCTGCGCCTGATTCAGGTCGCACCAGTCGAAGTCATCAGTTTGTGCGATGTAGACAAAAAAATGCTGAACGATGCGGCGGACATTGTTGCCACGCGGCAGGCGTCCAAACAGCGCCCGCGCACTTTCAGCGATTACCGCACGATGCTCAAGGAAAAAGACCTGGACATTGTTCTGATCGCCACTCCCGATCATTGGCACGCACTGCCGATGATCGCCGCCGTCGAAGCCGGCGCGGATATTTACGTTCAAAAGCCAATCAGCGTGGACGTGGCCGAAGGTCAGGCAATGGTTGCCGCCGCGCGCAAACACAACCGCGTGGTGCAGGTCGGCACGCAACGCCGCTCAACGCCGCATTTGGTCGAAGCCCGTGAGCAAATCGTTCAGGCAGGCAAACTCGGCAAGGTCAGTTTGGTCGA
Source organism: uncultured Heliomicrobium sp. (assembly GCA_964603695.1). Classification (GTDB taxonomy): domain Bacteria; phylum Acidobacteriota; class Blastocatellia; order RBC074; family RBC074; genus RBC074. Next base: position 5,968 of record CAZRXE010001778.1, on the reverse strand, counting down.
GGTCTATTGCTACTACCACATGCGCACTCGCGAAAATCCGCCGGACACCGCGCCGCCCGAAACGCTGGATTACGAAATGTGGACAGGCCCTGCGCCAATGCGGCCTTACAACAAACTGGTGCATCCGCGCAGTTGGCGCGCGTTTATGGAATACGGCAACGGCATCATGGGCGATATGTGCATTCACATGCTGGATATGGTTCGCTGGATGATGAACCTGGGTTGGCCGAAAAGCATTTCCTCGACGGGCGGCATTCTGGTGGACAAACAAAGCAAGGCAAATATCACTGACACGCAGTCCGCGACCTTCGATTTCGGCGACGTGAAGGTCATCTGGCAACACCGCACCTGGGGACATCCGAACGATCCGCAGTATCCGTGGGGCGCGACACTCTACGGCGACAAAGGTACGCTCAAGGCAAGCGTGATGAGTTACGATTACATCCCGCTCGACAAAAACGAAAAGCCGATCCACAAGGACGTGACCTACGAACTGGAACAATACCCGGAAGACAAAACTGAGAGAGAACTGGAAAAGCACGTCGCGCCGGCCATTCGTCATCACATGCAGGATTTACTGCGCGCCATCGAAAAACGCAGCAAACCGGTCGCCGACATCGAGCAAGGCCACATCTCCACTGCAAGCTGCATTCTGGCTAATCTGTCGCAACAACTCGGACGCTCGCTGACCTGGGATTCGCAAAAGCAACAAGTCGTGGGCGACGCCGAAGCCAACAAACGATTGCGCCGTCCTTATCGCAGCCCTTGGAAGCATCCAGAAGTGTGAGGCCGAAGTGTAAGCGCGACTCTGCTGGGTGTGGCGGGAAAAGCACTCGCCACACTTCAAAACAATCACGGATGACCAGGCTTCGGAAAATTCCATCCGCGATTCCTCATCGCCAATTGGTTCAGGTGACGTTCCGCCTCGGTGTATCGAGCGAATTGCCTTTCGTCTTCGCGAAAGGCAGGGCTGTGCGACAGACGACGGCCATTGACGATCATCGCGCCATGCTTTTTGTGCAACAGTTCGTGGTACATCACGAAGTCCACCACGTAGGCTGGCACTTTGGCGTCGTCCAGCGACACTGAAAGCATGAGTGTGTCGCGGCTTGGCTGATAATGCCCGAACTTGCTGGCCGTCAGCGTGCGATTCCAGATCAACGAGGGTTTGGCAATTTGCCCCTTGAAGTAAGCGGCGTTGACGCGGGCGAAGCTTTCATCAAGGTCGTGAACGTGTCCGCGTGCCAAGGATGTGGTCACGGCGGCAAAGGATTCCAGTTCAAACAACGTTTCGCTGAAGTCATCAGTCAGCGTGAATTCCTGAACCACCTGACCGTTGTCAGCATTGTGCCGCAGCAACGCCGCGTGAATGATCGCCCGCCAGACGCGCGGATCGGCGTTCAGAAAACCTTGATTGACCTTGAGCATCACGGCATCGCGATATTCGTTCCGCCGCCAAATGGCGTTTTGGCAGGTTAGGTGAACATGAATGATGTGCCCCGGACGCAACGGTTGTTCGCCAATAATGTTCCGGGCGCAATCCAGCGCCGCCAGATGCGTTGCCAGATTTCCCTCCGCGCAAAGAAACTTCAGCCAGCAGTAAGTCTGTCTGGAAGGCTTTTCCAGCACCGCCGGCGTTTGGCCGTGCTGACCGCAAATCCGTTCAATGGCGGCGGCGTGACTTTCCATATCCCGCAACAGTTGCGCGCAAGCTGCGGGCGAGGCGAGCAGCGTACTCAGGTTTTGCCAGATGCGTTCGGCCAGTTGTTCGCCGATCTTGACGACGTTTTTGATTTTGAAAGACGCTTTGGTCGCAACGGGCACCGCCGTTTGGTTGACAGGCAAGTTATCCAAATCGAGCATTTTCAAAAACTGATAGGCCAGACGCGACGGACCGGGCAAATGAGTTGGCGTGGTTCGCTGCTCGCGGCAAATGGCCTCCACGTCGCGAACCAGCGACCTGACGTGTTGTTTGAACGCCTCGACTTCGCCCGGCGGAAGGCCGCTTTGCAATTGAGTGCGCACACGATTGAAAGCTCGAACCAATCCTTTGATTTTGACCATGACAGGAAAAACGCTAAAGGGGAATTTCGCCGCGATGAGTTATTGCAGTGTGAAATTAAAGGTCAGAACGCCCTGAACTTTAACCGGGACGCCGTTGATTTGAGTTGGTGCGAATCGCCACTGGCGCGCAGCTTCCAGAGAGACGGCAGCCAGCAAGTCCGCGCCGCAAAGGATTTTTGCATCGGCCACATTGCCGGTTTCATCAATCAAGGCTTTGATGTAAACCACGCCGGACAGGCGTTCGGCTTTGGCGGCTGGCGGATAGTATGGTTGTGCTTTGTAAATCGCCTTCCCTTGCAAGACGCCGCCGGAAACCTGTGCCGGCTCGCCGGAAATGTTTTCAGAAATTTGAACGATGCGTTGCTGCATCCGGTCGGCTTCGACAGGTTTGCCGCTTTGATTCAGCGCGCATTGGCACTGTTCCAGCACTTCGATCAACTCGCGTTTGTCGTCGCCGGATTTTTCGCGGATGGCAATCATCCTTTCATAAATCGGCAGGGAATTTTTTGGCTTGCCGACTTTTTGGTAGAACGTGGCCAGATTCGAAAGCGCATTCGCGACTTCGGGATGGTCAGGCCCGCGCTCTTTTTCCTTAATGGCAATCATCCGTTTGAAAGAGCTTTCGGCCTCGCTCGCCTGTGAATTGACGTGCTGCATCCAGCCCAGATTGAGCAGCACACGGCACAGCGCGGGATTACCTTCGCCAAGCCGCTTTTCCTCGACTTTCAAAACCCGCCGATAAAAGTTTTCTGCTTCAGGATAGGCTTTCTTCGCGCGATAAATCTCGGCCAGATTGAGCAGCGAGTTGGCCACCTGCTGACTTTCCTTCCCGGCCTCCTTTTCCCAAATTTCCAGTGAACGCTTGGCGGGTGGAATGGCTTCGTCATACTTGCCTTCGCGGTAAAGCTTAACGGCTTGCAGGTTGAGCGACTTGGCCTCTTCCGCAGCTTTGGAATTCGGCTCATTGGCGGATTGCGCCGGCGCGGCAGTTATCAGGAAAGCGACCACGCTGAGAGTTGATAAAAGCTTTTTCGAGATAATTGACAGGCTCGCCATAATTTCCCTCAAGAATGAGCAACGGCCATCAGTTCGGTGCTTCAGGATCAATGCCGCGCGCGCAACCGAGCCGCCGGTTGTTCGAGCTTGCACTGCTAATGCCTTGGCTTGTGAGAACAGCGGGTTTCTACCCCAAATCCGCCGCGCTGGGCAAGCCCGCGATTCCGCGCGCGGCTTTGATTGCGCGGATGACGGCCTGCGCCATCGCTTCGGCGGCGAGCGCGCCGATCAGTGTGACATTGGCGGGTTGAGTGGATTTGGTCTTGCCGGTGGCGACAGCGAAGATGGTGTCGCCGTCGAACATCGTATGCGCCGGATTGATCGTGCGCGCCAGACCGTCGTGCGCCATTTGTGCGACTTTCTGAGCCTGGGCTTTGTCGAGTTTGGCGTCGGTGGCGATGAGGCCGATGGTAGTGTTGGTTCCGCCAAGCAACGGCGGCAAGGCTTCGCCGCGCAGAATGCCGGCCATTGAGCCTTGCAACTGTTTGCCGTCAGGCGTGCGCGCTCCGGCGAGGAGTTTGCCAGTGGACGGATCAATGATGTCTCCAACGGCGTTGACTGCGACAATTGCGCCGACGGTCAGGCCGGTCGGCAACTTGATCGAAGCGGTTCCCAATCCGCCTTTCATCGCACGTTTGCCGCCGAACATTTTGCCGACGGTTGCGCCCGCGCCCGCGCCGACGTTGCCTTCGGCGGGCGGATTGGCGGACGCGGCTTTGCAGGCTTTGTAGCCGGCTTCGGCATCAGGGCGGATTTTGGCGTCGCCGACGCCGAGGTCGAAAAGAATAGCGCCGGGAACAATCGGCACTTTGGCCACGCCCACGTCATACCCGATGCCACGCTCTTCCAGATAGCGAACCACGCCGGTGGCAGTTTCGAGCCCGAAGGCGCTGCCGCCGCTCAAGACTACTGCGTGAACCTGCTGCACCAGATTTTTCGGATCAAGCAAATCGGTTTCGCGCGTACCCGGCGCGGAACCGCGCACATCCACGCCGCCCGTTGCGCCGTCTTCGCACAGGATCACTGTGCAGCCCGTCGGGCGTCGCGAGTTGGTGAAGTGGCCGACTTTGATCCCGGCGACATCGGTGATAGAGCTTTTCGGATCGAGCTGGATCGGGTTTGTCATGGCGAATGATTCTCCAAGGGGAAGCAAGGTCATTGAAGCAGCGGCACCGCCTTGCAGCATTTCCCGGCGTGTCGGTTTTGATCGTTTTGTCATCGGCTCACCAAAGTAAAAAGGCGGTTTCGACTTGTTTGCCGAACCGCCTTTGTTTTTTGTCGCTGGTCAACGCACGGCTGACCTTCAGTGAACGGTTCAGCCGCGACCTTCCCAGCCGCTTTGTTTGTAAACGCCATCAATGACGATGACGGGAACAGTTGGGTCGTTGTCGGAGTAGCCGAACATTTCCTTGCGGTATTGCGGGTTGTCCTGTGCGTTGCGCTCTTCAAACTGGATGCCCTGCTGGCGATGCCAGGCCATGGCCTTCGCGCAATGAGGGCAGCCGGGTTTGGTGTAAATTACGACTTGGCTCATAAAACTGAATCCTCTAAGGGTGTTATCTTTCCTCGATTGGAACATACTTCAAATCCCAACCGCCTTGGTAATCGGAACGGGGGCGAATCAGTTTGTTGTTGGCCAGTTGTTCCAGCACGTGCGCAGTCCAGCCGCTGATGCGGCTGACGGCAAAAATCGGCGTATAGAGGTCAACCGGAATTCCCAGCATGTAATAGGTCGAAGCCGAGTAGAAATCCACGTTGGCGCGAATCTTCTTGCCCTTCTTGTCGAACTCGCCGATGGCTATGTCTTCGATGCGTTTGGACATATCGAACCATTTGGTGTCGCCCTGACGTTGGCCAGTGGCTTCGGACATACGGCGCAGGTGCGTGGCGCGCGGGTCTTCCGTTTGGTAGACGGCGTGGCCAATGCCCATGATCTTTTCGCCACGGGCGAATTTGCCGGTGATGTATTCGTCCACTTTTTCCAGCGAGCCGATGTCGAGCAGCATCTTCATCACTTGTTCGTTAGCACCGCCGTGCAGCGGGCCGGAAAGCGCACCGACAGCTGACGTGATCGCCGCGTACATATCGGCCAGTGTTCCGGCGGTGACGCGAGCGGCGAAGGTCGAGGCGTTGAATTCGTGATCGGCGTGCAGAATCAGCGCAATGTCGAAAGCTTTGGCTTCCACGTCGGACGGCTCCTTGCCGTTGAGCATGTAGAGGAAGTTTTCGGAGTGCGTCAGTTCTGGTTTCGGTTCGAGCGGTTCGTTGCCGTTACGGATGCGGTCAATGGCCGCGACGATGGTGGCAACTTGCCCGGTCAAGCGAACAGCTTGACGATGACGAGCTTCGGGCGAGTTGTCGCCCTTGTCCGGGTCATAGAACGCCAATGCTGAAACAGCCGTCCGAAGTGCGTCCATCGGTACGGCTGTTTTGGGAAATGCCTTGAGCATCGCGATGATTTCCGCCGGCACCGCGCGATTGGCGGCGAGTTCGGCGTTAAGCGCGGCAAGCTCGTCTGTTTTCGGCAATCTGCCGTTCCAGAGCAGAAAGATGACTTCTTCAAAAGTCGAGTTTTCGGCGAGTTCGTGAATGTTGTAGCCGCCGTAAATCAGTATGCCTTTTTCGCCGTCAATGAAGCAGATACTGCTCGGAGCGGCGACGACATCGCGTAAGCCCGCGCCTTGAGTTGAAGCTGGTTTTGTCATAACTGTCCGTCCTTGGCCTTGTGGAATTTATTTTGAATCCTATTTTTTGATCTCTGCTATGGCGGCCATCACCGCCCAAGTGCCGGGCGTAATTCGACGCCGCGCACTAAAAACCTGGGGAAATTGTCGGTTCGGAGATAAAG
>CAZRXE010001777.1:0-3095 GCA_964603695.1 uncultured Heliomicrobium sp. | reverse complement strand
GCTGTCGAGCGCGCCGCCGGTGATGCCGGGAATAGTTTCGTTATCAATAAGAGTTTGGCCGTTGAGCGCGACGCTGACTTTGCGGCCTACCAGCGTGATGTCCAGCGATTGCCATTCGCCGGGCGCTTTGGCGGCGTTCACCAGTGGTTTCAGCCAGCCGTAAACTGCGCCCATTCGCAAACTATCGAGCACTTGTTTGTACCCATCGCTGATTTGCACTTCGTAACGGCCTCGCAGATAAACGCCGCTGTTGCCGTTTTGCGGAACCTGGAATTCGATGTGGGCTTTGAAGTCCGTGAATTTCTGTTCGCTGATGATGTCGGCGCAGGGCGTTTTGTTGGTCATCGCGCCGTCAACCAGGCTCCAGCAATTCGGATGATTGTTGTTGCGCGGTTTCCAGCCTGTCAGGTCTTTGCCGTTGAAAAGCTGAATGGTTTTACCCCAGGTGACGGGTTTGGCAGGCGTCAAAGCGGGCGCACGTTTGGCCCTCCATTGAACCATTTTGCCGGTTTCGTCGGTCGTCGTGCCGGAGAGCATTTCGCCGTCGAGTTTGCCTGTGAAGACCAATTCTTTCGGCGCGGCTTCGTATTGCGCGGGGATCGTAACCATCAGCTGGCCGTTGCCGAATTCGACTTTGGACGCATATCGCATGCTGCCGAAACGTCCCACGAAACTGGCCATCAGTTCGTTTTCCTTGCGTAAGCGGACTTCCAACCACGAAGGATATGTTGTGCCGTCGGCGGCTTGAACAGTGATGTCCCAACGTCCCAGCACTGAGTCGGCAAAGCCGGCGGATTGGGCAAGAGCGGGGATCGTGAGTGCGCACAAAAGCGCCAATTGAATGACAAACCGTTTCATCAGTGGATTCCTCGAAAAATGTGGCGCGGATTGCCAATCCGCGCCACTGGGTTTGATGTTTAGTTTTTGGCTATGCTGCCGAACTTCGGCGTCACGCCCAGGTTTTGGAACAGGAAGGCGTAAATGTCTGCTGTGCCTTCGATCTGCTTGGCAGTGTTGCTCGCGCCGTGGCCGGACTTGGTTTCAATCCGAATCAGGATTGGCGCATCGCCTTGCTGTTTTTCCTGCAAGGTCGCGGCGTATTTGAACGAATGCGCCGGAACCACGCGGTCGTCGTGGTCGGCGGTGGTAATCAGCGTCGCGGGATATTTTGCCGCGCGGATGTTGTGCAGCGGCGAATAAGCTCGCAGCGCCTCGAATTCTTCCGGCTTGTCGCTGGAACCGTAATCGGCGATCCAGTTCCAACCGATGGTGAATTTATGAAAGCGCAACATATCCATCACGCCGACTTGCGGTACTGCGGCTTTGAACAAATCCGGGCGCTGATTGAGCACAGCGCCTACCAGCAAGCCGCCATTCGATCCGCCGTTCATCGCCAGTTTGTCGGGCGAGGTGTATTTGTTGGCAATCAGCCATTCGGCGGCGGCGATGAAATCGTCGAACACGTTTTGTTTTTTCAACTTCGTGCCGGCTTCGTGCCATTTCTCGCCGTATTCGCTGCCGCCGCGCATATTCACTGAAGCGTAAACGAATCCGTTTTCCAGCAAACCGATGCGCAACGCACTGAACGACGGCGAGGTCGTGACGTTGAAGCCGCCGTAGCCGTACATCAGCGTCGGGTTCGTACCGTCAAGCTTCAAGCCTTTTCTGTGAACCAGGAACATCGGCACGCGCGTGCCGTCCTTGCTGTTGAAAAAGACCTGCTTGGTTTCGTATTCGTCGGCCTTGAATCCGGGAATGCTCACTTCGCGGAAGACAGATGACTTCTTCGTGGCAATGTCGTAGCGAAAGATCGTCGGCGGGTAGTTCAGCGTCGTGAAGCTGTAAAAGACGAACTTGTCGTCGTTGTTGCCGCCGAAACCGCCGGCAGTGCCCGGGCCGGGCAGCTTCACTTCATTTTCGAGCTTGCCGTCCAAGCTGTAAACATAAGCCTTGGTCGTCACGTCTTTCAGGTAAGTCGCAAAAAGCTTGCCGCCCGCCGTGCCCGCGCCTTGCAGCGGCTCTGCCTTTTCGGGCAGCACGTCCGACCATTTGGAAGTTTTCGGATCGAAAAGCACGACTTTGCCGTTGGGCGCGCCCCTGTCTGTTTGCAGCAGGAATTTATCGTTCACGTCGTCAATCACGCCGAAGGTGTCGTCGCCGATTTCGGCCACGATGGGCGTGAATTTCTTGTCGGCCTTGCTTAGGTCACGGACAAAAAGCGAATTGCCCTTTTTACCTTTGCCGCGGTCGGAGATGTTCAAGATGACAAAGCGTTCGTCTTCGGTGGTGCTGGCGATATGGAATCGCTGCGGATTGGCTTTGTCTTCGTAAACCAGTTCGTCTTCGGATTGCGCGGTACCGACTTTGTGAAACCAGACCTGATGGTTTTCATTTTTGGTCGAAAGCTCGCGGCCTTTTTCGGGCGCGGGGTAGCGGCTGTAAAAGAATCCGTTGCCGGCCCAGGCAGCGCCGGAAACTTTCACCCATTCCACTTTGTCGCTCAGCATTTTCCGCGTGGCGACTTCCATAACCTGATATTCCTGCCAGTCGGAGCCGCTTTTGGAAACGCCTATGACGGCGTACTTGGCGTCTTTCGACGGAATGAAGCTCAGGCGCACTGTTCCGTCCGGCGACCATTTGTTCGGGTCGAGCAGGACTTCGGGCGTGCCGTTCAAGCCTTTTTGGACGTAAAGCACACTCTGGTTTTGCAGACCGTCGTTTTTATAGAAGAAGTATTGCTCGCCTTTACGGAAAGGCGCGCCGATTTTCGGATAGTTATAAAGCTGTTCCAGGCGCTCTTTGATCTTGGCGCGGTAGGGAATCTTGTCCAGATAAGCGAACGTGATTTTGTTTTGCTCTTCGACCCATTTGGCGGTTTCGGCGGAATTATCGTCTTCCAGCCAGCGGTACGGGTCTGGGACTTTGGTGCCGTGGTAGGTGTCCACGTGGTCAACTTTGCGAGTTTGCGGATACTGCGGCTTTTGCGCGCCGACGCCCATGCCGAGCAGGGCAATCGCGCAGCAAACCACCGCAAGAAGGAATACGCGATTCTTATTCATCTTGAGTCTCCTTTGTCGTTTCCGGTCAGGAAGTCA
>CAZRXE010001776.1:0-2519 GCA_964603695.1 uncultured Heliomicrobium sp. | reverse complement strand
CATCCAAGCGCAGCCGGCGGTAGCCGTCACGTTCACGGTGCCGGTGCCGCCGCTCAAGGAGAAGCTTTGAGTAGTCGGCGCAAGACTGAAACTGCAACTGCCAGCGGAAAGCGCTCCCACCGCCGCGTCAACTTTAATGCGGGGTTTGGTCACGTTGTTTCGCGTATCGTTGATTGCCTGACCTGTGGCGGCGAGCGCCGACAGAATTTGAGGAACAGTTGCGGTCGGCGATTTGGATTTGAGTACGGCCCAGGTTCCGGCCACGTGCGGAGCCGCCATTGAAGTGCCGCGAAAAATCGAAAACCCTCCGCCCGGCACTGAAGAATTGATGTATTCGCCTGGTGCCAGCAGGCTCAAAAACGAACTGCTGTTGGAAAAGCTGGAAACCGCGTTTGCCGTTGAACCGCCGCTGCCGTCTCCGCTGGAACCTACGCTGATGGCGCTGGAAATGCAGGCCGGCGAACTGAGGCCGCTGGGATTGCCGTCGTTTCCGGACGCAATGACCGTGGCGATGCCGGCGGATTTCAAACTGTCAATCGCCGCTTTGAAAGCAGTTTGTTTTGCGTCGCAGTTTTCAGTAAATGCTCCGCCGCCCAAACTCAAATTCACCGCCGCGATGCTGAGACTGCCGCTGAGCGATTGCACGCGCTCCAGTCCGCGCAGAATGTCTGAATCGAAAGCGCCTGTGCAATCCACCGAACTGGTGCAGCCGTTGACGCGCGAAAACACCTGGATGGCAACAATATTGGCATCGCGCGCGACGCCGGAAAACGTGGCGGATTTGCCCGCCGCGATTCCCGCCACGTGGGTGCCGTGTTCACAACCCGCGACGCCGCAATTGACGCCGGCACCGGCGGCGGTGGATGACGACGCTCCTCCAGGACAAACCGACGTGGTGGCGGAACTGCTCGTCGAATAGCAGGCTTCGGAAACAACCTTGCCCGACAAGAACGGATGGGTTTTGTCCACGCCCGTGTCCAGAATCGCAACCGCCTGTCCAGCGCCTGAAAACCCCACCGACCACGCCGCAGGCGCGCCGATCAACGGAACGCTTTCCGCCAGACTGATGCGCCGCATTACGTCTTCCTCGATTGACACCACCCCAGCGGCCTCGGCTGCCTGGGCTGAACGCTGCATCAGACGGAGCGCGTCCGCGTCCGCATCCATCGCCAAAAACGGAATGAACGAATACCGTTTGACCGAAGTCACCTTGAACGCCGCCAGCCGATTGAGCAGCGTTGTTTGCGCGCGTGCAATCAGGTTTCGCTGATTTTGAAGCTCGGCGCGGCTTAACTTGCTTTCCGGCCGAAACGCGACGCGCAATCCGACGATCACTCGCGCCGAACCGCTCGATTGTGCCTGCGCCAGTAATTCTTCGACGCTGCGCAGCCCGACACTGGAACCGTCCTGTGAACCAATAGTCCTGGCGGCAATAAATTCATTTGATGGCAGTCCATTTGACGACGAGGGGTTTTGATTCTGAGCTGCACTGCTCCGTTTTTCCTGCGATTGCGCAAGCGGAAGCAGCAACACAAATGCGAGTACAACGAAAAACAAAGCGCGTGGCTGGTACATGGTGACTCTCCTTAAATTATTGAAGTCCGTGCAAATAGAAATTTCATGGCGCGCCATGAAATTTCTATTTGCACACGTTTCGATTTTGGAAAATCGGCGAATTTGATTGGCGTGGAAAAGGGAGGTTTGCGGAAGACTCCGCAGAAACGCTCCCTTCACTTGTCTAATGCGTAAACGCACGGAAAAGGGAGCAGGAAAAAAAACTATTTTTTTGCGCCGAAGGCCGTGTCGGCAGCCCAACCATGGAAGATGGCTTGTCGTGTCAGGTTCCCGACCGAAAGAAAGGATTTACTGTTTGTAAAAAACGCTGCTGCGGAAGTTTGGCGGACGCCTGGGTCAGACTATTGGCGCACGTCCTCGAATCGCATGGTTTCCTCTTCCGTCACGCTGGGTTGCGGGATGGCGGCGGCTTTCTCGCCCAATTCGTTGGTGGTTTTGTTGGAAATCTGGCTGGCCGGCGGCACGGCGGAAACCGGCGAGACGTAAGGCGGCGGCGTCTGGTAAACGTAACTATGCGGCTGATATTCCGGCTCTTCCTGCGGCGGCGGTTCGGGTTTGGCGGCGAAGAAAATCCCGTTGAACAAATGTGCCACGCCGCGCACCATCGGAATCAGCGCCAGCAACCACAGCATTCGGAAAATCTCTGCCAGCCCATGAATCTCGTTGCCGGTTTGGTTCAGGATGATTTGCTCTATGCTGGAAAACAAATCCGATTTCACGGCGGCATCCAAAATGTAATACCACGCCGCCATCATCGCGCCGCCGCCAAACAAAGACAGCGTCGCCTGCTGCAAACTGTATTTGCGCGTGTTGGCGATGCGGACTTTGTTCAAGCCTTTTCCGACTTCGCGTTCGATTTCGCGTTTCACGGATTTGTTGAGGTCGCGCGCCAGGTCGGCCATGTAAACCTGCGGCGGCGGATAGTTGCCCGGCGCGTAATTGGC
>CAZRXE010001775.1:0-1592 GCA_964603695.1 uncultured Heliomicrobium sp. | reverse complement strand
CGCCAAACGAACGGCGCGGCCAAAGGCAAACAAAAAGCCGTCAAGAAAGGCGAACCGAAGGCCGAAGCGCAGTACCAAGTCGAAGTGCTGGGCTTTGATTACTACAACACGCGAACGGGCGAGATTGAATCCGGCGGAAGGCCGAACATCGCGCTGTGGATGCTCGACACTGATTACGACGGACGCTGCCTGTTTCCGCGCCAAGTCTTTTTCCCGATGGCGGGCGAAAAAGACGGCTGGGCAAGACTGGCCAAAAATCTGAAGGCGGAGATTGATGAAGAATTGATCGAAGCTTATCGCGGCACGGTTTCGCTGCCTTTCGCGGCGGGCGAACACAGACGCGCCGCCGTCAAGATCGTGGATGATCGCGGCATTGAGAGCATCAAAATTATTGACCTGGATTAGCAAGCGGACAGTTTTATGGCATCAGCGATTGACCATCTGATTATCAACACGCCTTACGAAGAGCCGAAGGAATATTGGCGCTACGTTCCCGAATCGAAATCCTTCACGCGCGCAACTGGCCGCCGCCCGGCTGGTTATGTCACGGCTTCTTCAAGCAAAAAGATGGTGGATGATCCCGGCGTCTTCATCGAAATTCCGCTGGTCAACCGCATTCGCGAGCGTGTGAAGGCGTGGCGCGAAGGCGATGAGGCGCAAGGTATCGCGCCATACGCCGGAACGACGGGCATTACCAAACGGCTGCTCGAACACTGGAACGATCCCGAAGAGCGCGAAGGCAAGCGGTTCTTCTTTTGTCAGCTTGAAGCCATGGAGACTTTGATCTGGCTGGCCGAAGCACCCGACGCGCAAAAAATCGGCATAGACATTCCCTCAGACGGCGGCGAATTTCAGCGGCTGTGCAGCAAGATGGCGACGGGATCGGGCAAGACCATCGTGATGGCGATGCTGATTGCCTGGCAGGCTCTGAACAAGATCACTTACGCGGACAAGACTTGGTGCGCGAAAAACTTCCTGGTCATTGCGCCCGGCCTGACCGTCAAAAGCCGCCTGAGCGTGCTTGTGCCGTCGGCTGAAGACAATTATTACGACGCCTTCAACATCGTGCCGTCCGGTTTGCGTGAAAAACTGCGACAGGCAACGGTCATCGTGCGCAACTGGCACGCGCTGAATTGGGAAAGCGAAACAAAAATTGCCAAGCGCAAGAGCGTGGACAAACGCGGCGCAAAGTCCGACGAGGCGTATGCCCGCGAGGTGTTGGGCGAAATGGCGAACGCGCGCAATTTCGTGGTCATCAACGATGAAGCCCACCACGCTTGGCGAATCACGCCCGGCACGAAAATCAAAGGTTTGAGTAAGAGCGACGCCGAAGAAGCGACCAAATGGATTGGCGGGCTTGACCGGCTGCACAAGGCGCGCGGCATTTTGACGGCTTTTGATTTCTCCGCCACGCCGTTCACGCCTTCGGGCAAGGTCAACGTCGAGGAAGATTTGTTCACCTGGATCGTCAGCGATTTCGGGCTGAATGACGCGATTGAATCCGGCTTGGTCAAAACGCCGCGCGTGGTGGTGCGCGATGACGGCAGGCCGGGTTTGAAGGATTACAAGTCGCAGTTCTATCACCTTTACAC
>CAZRXE010001774.1:0-5166 GCA_964603695.1 uncultured Heliomicrobium sp. | reverse complement strand
CGGCGGCGGTGGCGGCAGCAGCGGGTTGCTGCGCGAAAGCGGCCATCCCGGAACCTGTACGAGAGGCCGCGTGCGCTCCCAGAGCGATTAAAATTGCCGCCAATAGGATTCGGCTCTTGTTCATCGCGCCTCCCGTTTCTTGCTCAGGTCGAGCGTCAAGATCACTTGCGTTTCCGCGCCGTTGGTCACGCGAACAGTTTGGCTGACGGACGGCAGTTGACCGGAATCTTCTTTGTTCGAGATAACCTGAGCCGAAACTTCGTATTCGCCGTCAAGCAACCCTTCGATCAGGAACCGGCCTTTGCCGTCCACCTCCGCGCTCCCGCCCTGCTCCGTCGGCGCGGCGTTCGCGTTTATAGCTGTTGCCAACACCCTCATTCCGGCAGGCAGTTGACCGCCCGTCATGTTTACCTGCCCGCGAATCACGCCGTTGGCATACGCCATTAAAATTTTGACGCCGGTCAAGGTTTCGCCTGCTTTGATTTCGATGCCTTCGCGCAATTCCACGCCGTTGCGTTCCACTCGTTTGACAACGGGAACCGCGCCGCCAATTCCGAACGGCCGAAGCAGCAATTTTCCCGGCGACAAGCCGGTGATGCGAAAGCTGCCGTCGCTGTTCAGTTTCGTCATCCCCATCCCGGACATCATGGAAGCGACTGAGGGTTCGCCGGAATTTTCCTCGGCAGGCATCACCGTCGCGGCAAGCATCAATTGTCCCAGGCCGGTTTTGCCTTTCTGATCGGGCGCGGCTTCCAGAATGGCCACGCCGCTGAGGCTTGCGCCGCGTTTGGCGCGCAATTCCAGGCCGCCGACATCGCCCGCCGTCACCTCGAACTTCAAAGCCTCGGCATAATGTTCACTTGGCGCACCGTTCAGCCCCGCGAACGTCGGCGTCATCTGAATGGTGTATTGCCCCGGCTGCAATCCGATGAAAAGGAAGCCGCCTTTTTCATCGCTTCTGGCCGTGCCGTTGAAGTCCGCCATCACGCCGTCTTTGGAACCGACGGCAAAACACATCAACGAAACTTGCGGAAGCGGCTGCCCGGTTTCCGCGTCAATCACGCGGCCCGCGGCTTCAAACCCTTTTCTGGCCGCGCCCAAACGGATGTCAACGTCGGTGACTTCGCCGCCTTCGGCGACTTCGATGACGCGCGCCTGTGCTTCTTCGGTTGTGTTGGGATGATATGTTTTCGGATATTTCGAGGCCGTTTGTCCGTCCAAACCGAATCTGCCGGCACCGGCGCTGACCACGTAACGCCCCGCGCGAATGCCGTAGGCGCGGTAAACACCGCGGTCATCCGTTTCCGCCGTTTCGCTAAAAACACCTTCTTCCGCAGGCGACTGTTTGTCCTTCGCCGCCGACTGCACTGTAACGGAGCGCTCAATCAGCGGGTGGCCTTCGGCGTTGGTGACGCGTCCGGTGATGACGCCGCCGCGTACCAACGCGAAGTTGACGTTCTCCCGCGCTTCGCCGTCATCCAGCGTCACCGTCTGCTCGCTTTCGCCGGACTTCTTTTCCGGCACATAAGCTCCGGCTTGCGGGTGAACTTCATACTTGCCGGCGGGCAGCCCCGTGATTCGATAGCGGCCGTCGGCGTCCGTGCGGGCGGAGTAGGCTGCCGCAGAAGAACCGCCAAAACTAAAACTGACGTCTCCGGCCTCTTGGCGATTGCGCTCCGGAATTTCCGTGACGAGGACGATCTTGTTCTGAAGCGGATTTCCGCCAAGGGTCACGCGCCCTGAAATCAAACTATTCCGAGGCCGATTGTCCGGCGGACGAACTTGCGCCGCAGCCTGAACGGCGGCGAGGAGCAAAACACAAAGCGTTAAAGCGCGAACAAATGGACTGAGATGCATACAACCTCCAAGGCGTTTGAGTGAATGACTGATGTTCAACGATGAAAGGTTTTCAGGCAGAGCTGACGGACGTTTGCGAATCTTTCGACCTTTACACCGATTGTCTGATTAGCGCGTTTGGCCCGACAACGGCGACGGGCTTGTGATCTTTGCTTGCCGCGCGGCATTTTCTCGAATGCCCCGGCCTTTCGCCAGCACAAAATTTTCTTGACCGTGATCCATCTTCCGCAGGTTTTCCGCATGTCTGGATGCGAGCAAAAAAGGCCCGCATCACAGGAGAAGCAAAACAGTTCTTATTCGAGGGAGGAAACATGATCCATCACATTTCGATGTCGGCAAAAAATCCGCAACACGTGGCCAACGTTTTGGCTGAAATCGCCGGCGGGCAAGTCGTCCCCGCGCCACCCAACTTCCCGGAAGGCTCCCGGTTCGTCTTGACGGGCGATGAATACGGGACACTGTTTGAAACCTTGCCTTACGAAACGGAAATGCGACCGGATGACGCCGAAGCCGGCTTTCACACAGACCATCCGCCCAGTTCGCAGTATGTCGCCATGCACGCTTACGTTTCCGTTCCCGCCAGTCGCGAACAGATTTTGAAGATCGGCAACCGCGAAGGCTGGCTGACGCGCGTGTGCGACCGTGGGCCGTTTGAATTGATTGAATGCTGGATCGAGAACCGGCAGATGATTGAATTCGCGACGCCGGAAATGAAGGAACAGTACGTCAATCTATTGACCAATCCGAAGGCATTGCAGGCCGCGATGGCGGATTTGAATGAAGCAAAGTAAATCTGATTGCCATTCTTCGCCTACCTATTGGCGAAGAATGGCAAATTCATCATTGCTGTTTTAGGTATTCGTATTTCCCTATCGTAACTTCTCCAATACTTCCTTTTCCATATTTGCAGGAAGTTTCCCCTGCCAAAAATTTCCGACAACACCGGATAAATCAACAAGCAACAATGTAGGAGTTCCATTAATATCCAGAGTTTCTAGCATCGCTTCTCTAATATCAGTAATAGGTATAGCCAGTCGCTTTAGATATACCTCTCCTTTAAGTATTGGAGGAGGAAAAACCGCTATCAACTGCGTCTTCTTCCTGACATCTTCGTCAGCAGCGACAGCTTGGTAAAATGAAGCACTTTCGGAACAATATCGGCAACCATCTTGCAAGATAACAAGAAGAGTTTGCTGGTTCCTATTCCAATTCACGTCCGGCAGCGATATTTTAGTGCCAACCAAATTGGCAGACTTACTGCTTCTCGGTGAACGGTCGGAGGTAGCGAAATGGTTCTTAACTAGAAGAATTCCAACTGTCGCCGCAACGAGAATAGTCGCTATGTTGGCTATGGTTCCTAATGCCTTCGAAATATTGTTCATATTGCCCTCTTCGTAATAACCTACCTTACTATCACAGCGATTTCGTTGGTATACATAATTGGATCATTCAAGACACTCGCAACCCTGTCAACTTCTGGCAGGGCTTGAGTTCAACGATCGTGCCTTTTGACTCCGCCTCTCTTCTCAGTCCCAACAGCCCATTTGCCGAAATGTTTTTTAGCCCATCATTCTTAACACGAGAAAAAACACGATAAGAACCTGGTGCCAGATTACCAAGAAAAAAACTACCGTCGCTTTGAGTGTTAGCCATTTGAATTTCTGTCACCTTCAGGCGACCGGATTGGTTGATCGGAAGTAAGTAGATTTGGGATTTCCTCTCCGCCTTCCCGGCCAATGTTGCGCCAGCCGGGGAAATTACAATAGTAATCTCTGAACCCTTGTTCTCCGTACGAACCGGAACTAAACCGGAATCATCCGATATTCCGATAAATTGTTTGACATACCAAAACGACGCTAAACCATTAAGGTCGAGTCTGTATTGGCCAGAGGACAAATTGGGAAGAGTAAAAACTCCTTGTGAATCTGGAAATTCTTCAACCTGTGTAAAACGCAAATCCGGTTGCTGTTCGGAATCGTCTTTTATCGCTTTTACAGAAATCTCATTTAATGAAAAAGCTTTGCCACAAGAATTCTGAGTTACAGCCGCTGCTTGAATTTTTCCTTTAATTAACCCAAGAGGAGCGAGAGGTAATTCCAGACCCCCAACATCGTTACCACTGACCTTCACTCGGCGACGCGGAGAAATCAGTCTGCTCTGCCCATTCTGTCCGGCGGATTCGGCTTCAACATCATATTCACCGTTGGCAACTCCATATATCGCAAACCCTTTTTGCTGTCCGGTCGTCAGCGTCGAATTCAAAAGTACTCCGGATCGCGCGTCAAATAAATTGACCGATGTAAAAGCATTGGAAGAAATGCCGCTTTTCAAGGTAACGATCCCGCTAACGACCTGTCCTTGTCGTATCTGATATAGAATATCTACATTCGCTGTTATCCCTGACCTTGTAACCTGCACTTCCATAGCCGTCTCGCGCACACCTGACGGATGCCAATTAGTCATATTGAATCGGTAAGGAGAAGGAAGGTAAAAGCCCAACTTGTTATCTTCCGCCGATACCATATATACGCCGGGACGCAGGCCAAAGATGCGATAGATACCTCGGTCGTCGCTTACCGACTCCCGACGCTCCTTGTCCTGTACCACCCTGTATTTCTCATCCTTGACACGAAAAGCACGCACTTGCAAACCCACCAACGGTTCGCCCGACTGGTTTGTTATGCGTCCAGTAATAACCGCTCCTTTGTTGAGGCGAATTGTGAGCTTATCGCCCGCGCGGGCGCTGACTGAGAATTCCGTTGAATCATCTTCCTTGTAAAACCCAGTTGCAACAACTGTAATCAGGCAGCGTCCGCTCCCCACCTGCTTAAATTCAAATCTGCCATTCCGATTGGTTGTTGTCTTTTGATGATTGGCCTCTGCGGCAACCAGAGTGACTGTCGCTCTCCATATCGGTTGCCCCGTCTCGTCAACAACGTCTCCAGTAACGACTCCATCCTGAGCGAGCATTCTGATGGACAGCAAGGACACTAAAATAACCGCGAACAAAGTGCGAATAATGATTTTTCGAATGCCTGATTTCATTAACGGTTCTCCGAGGGTACGGTTAAAGTAACTCCTGTTTCGCCGCCTTGGCTGACCAACACGCTTTGAGCCGCACGACTAAGCATCTTCGCCACTCGTTCCGCAGCATTTGATGCAACCAGATGCAATACATAAGAACCGGGCAAAAGCTCGGCAATTTCGAATACTCCGTCACTACCGACCGTACCTGTAATTCGCCCCACAATCGGAACCGCGCCATGTTCCGCTACTGCCACCACGTAAATTTTAATATTTAAGCGAAGT
>CAZRXE010001773.1:0-1902 GCA_964603695.1 uncultured Heliomicrobium sp. | reverse complement strand
GACGTACACCGGCACGCTCAGCGTCAATAACGTAACGGGCGTGGTTAGCCTGAGTAATGCGCAACCGGCAGGCACGCATAGCATCACCATTCGCGCCACGGACGATTGCGGCGCATTCACCGATGCTTCTTTCCCCTTGCTGGTCGCGGCCTCGCCGCCGACGCTCGGCAATTACGCGAACGCGAACGTCATTACTAGCGGCAACACCGTCGCCACGTCGGTCGGAGCGCCGATCAATGCCACCGGTTTAACGGCAAGCACGACCGCGAATTTCAAAGGCACGTTGGGCGTCAATCCAGCGACCGGCGCGGTCACTGTGACCAATGCCTATCCGGCGGGCACCTACACCGTGACCGTGAAAGCGGCCAACGCCGGCGGTACTACTTCCCAGACCTTCACTTTGACGGTCGCCAATCCGAATGTCTGCGCCTCCGGCTCGGCTTTCGTTCCCAACACAGGCTTGTCCGTCAACGCCGGCAATTCACCGAACTCAATGGTGCTGGGCGATTTCAACGGCGACGGCAAACCTGACTTGGCCGTTGCCAACGGCGTTTTCACAAATAACGTGACGATCCTGCTCGGCGCGGGCAACGGCAGGTTCAATTCCGCGCCCGGATCGCCGTTGACTGTTGGCGGGGGCGGCTTTGGCTCAGGCATCGCACTGAGTGATTTCAACGGTGACGGAAAACAGGATCTGGCTGTTACCACCAGCAACAACCGTTTGACGATTCTGCTTGGCGACGGCAATGGTGGTTTCAGTCCGGCGGCGGGTTCGCCCATCACCGTTGGGTCCTTCCCCAAATTTGTCATTGCTGGCGATTTCAACAACGACGGCAAGCGCGATCTGGCCGTGGCCAACCAATCCTCAAACAATGTCACTATCCTGCTGGGTGATGGCCTAGGTGGATTGGCCGCAGCAGGTTCGCCCATCACCGTTGGCAATCAGCCAAATAGTCTGGTTGCTGCGGATTTCAACGTGGATGGCAAACAGGACCTGGCTGTGACCAATTCCGGCTCGAACAATCTGACGATCCTGCTCGGTAACGGCAGCGGCGGCTTCGCGGCGGCAGATGGTTCGCCTATTGCCACAGGCTCCGGGCCAAATTCAGTGGTAACCGGACAATTCAACAGCGACGGCTTGTTGGATATTGCCGTTGCTAATTCCAGCACCGGTAATGTGACGATTCTGCTCGGCAATGGCGGCGGCGGTTTCACTCACGCGCTCAGTTCGCCAGTCAGCTTTGGCAGCGGTGTCTCTTCGCTGGTCTCGGGGGATTTCAACGTCGATGGTAAATTGGATTTGGCTGCCGGAGTCGGTCTTACTTTTGGAAGCGGCGTGGCCGTGATGTTAGGCAACGGCAACGGCGGTTTCAGCGCCGAGCCGAGTTCGCCCACCAGCGTAGGCGCAAGCATCAGTTCGATAGGAGTCGGCGATTTCAACAGCGACGGCAAGCTGGATTTCGCCGTCGCCAAAAGCTCGAACAACGGAATGACGATTCTGCTCGGCACTGGCGGCGGCGCATTCATTGCAGCAACCACCAATCCGCCCATCAGCGTGGGAAAAAGTCCAGGTTCCCAACTCGTGGGGGATTTCAATAATGACGGGAAGCAAGACATAGTCGTTCCCAATGCATTTTCCAACGACCTGACGATCTTGCTCGGCGACGGCAACGGTGGCTTCAATCAATCCGCCGCCTCTCCCATCACCGGAATTTCCAATCCCAGAAGCATGGCGATGGGAGATTTCAACGGCGACGGCAAGCCGGATTTAGCCGTGGGAACCAATCTCAGAAACATCGTCATCTTGTTGGGCGACGGCAGCGGCGGATTCACTGCCGCCGCCGGTTCGCCGCTCAGTTTGACCGAAGACCCAGGCTCGATGGTGGTCAGCGATTTCAACGG
>CAZRXE010001772.1:0-8391 GCA_964603695.1 uncultured Heliomicrobium sp. | reverse complement strand
GGCAATGGACCAGAGGCGGGGCAGCACAACGTCTGCTCCGCCTCTGCTTGTGGGCGATTACTCTTCGACGCGATAGACCTTGCTGTTCCAGACGACTACCACGCGTTTGTCCAGCGCGAAGCATTCGGCCAGCTTCGGCTCCTGCCCAATCAAGTTGAAGTATTCGTCGCCGGCGAACTTCAGCGTAATAACCGGCAGCTTGGCGTCGGGCTTGAATTCGCTGTCCGTCCAAACGCCGTCGCGCAGGTAAAAGGTTTTGCCGGCCGCCTGGCGCATTCCGCTTCCGGCTTGGCTATTGGTTTCTGCGCTGACTTTGTCTGCCCGGCGCATTTCCTCTTTCTTTTTGCTGAATTCGACGGCCTGACGGCCAGCCGGTTCTGGCGGTTTGAGAGCAGGCGGCGGCGGAACGGAATCAGCAACCACAGAGCCTGAACCAACGCCACTGCCACTACCTCCAGTTGACATGCTCTTGGAACTCCGCGTCGGTCGAGAATTCGGCGTTGATGCAACGCGCATTCCCGGTTCCAAGACCAAATAAGATGTGTACGGCGTGACGATGCCGTAGCGCGTGCCGAGTTCGACTATCTCATCGCGCACTTCCTTGGATTCGCCGTTGGCGCGAATTTGATCCAACAGAAACCCGACGCGGCGCATTGCCCACAGATGCGGCAGAAATTCGTTTTGGCTTTGTTTTTCGGGGAACGCCAGATTGTCGTAACTGAAGCGGCGGTCGCGTCCGTTGGCTTTGCCGGTCAACGTCAATTGCGTTTTGTCCTTGCCGCCGGCGCGATAACGTCCCACCAACAACAGTTGCGAGCCATGAAAAACGTCCGGCATTGCGCGCGGATACACCAGATCGGTCTGCACGCCGCCCCAATCAATTTTCACATCGCTTAGCACCGGGTGATTCACTTTGGCGAAAAAGCCGGAGACTTTCACTTCCAGGTCTTCGTTCGGTTCGACGTAAGCGACCGTGCCGCGATTGTCGTTGGCCAGCGCGTCCAGCAACAGCGTGTTCACGTCGTAACCGACCCCGAAGGTGAACAGCCGCACGGCTTCGTTCTTTTTCTGTTTGACGTTTTCCAGAATTCGTTTCGGCTGGGTTTCGCCGACGGTCGGCTGGCCATCGGTGATTAAGACAATCAGTTGCGGGCGGTCGTTGGATTGAACTTGTTTATATGCCGCCGCCAGCGCGTCGTTGATGTTCGTGCCGCCGGTGGCTTTCATACGGTCAATGAAATCGCGCGCTTCTTTTTTGCCGGCGTCGTTGCCGGCAATCAGGCGTTCGCTCATCAAATGTTCTTCGCCGGCGAAGGAGACAATGTTGAAGCGGTCGCGCGCGTCCAGCAGATTGACGCCGTGGCGCAGCGCGGCTTTGGCTTTTCCTATTTTGTCGTCTTCGCTCATCGAGCCGGAAGTGTCCAGCACGAAAACCACGTCTTTGGCCGTCACCTGCTTTTCATCCAACTGGGCTTTGGGCGAAAGGAGCAGCATGAAATAACCATCTTTGCCGGGTTCGCGATGCGTCAGCAGCGAGACGCCGAAATCCTGTTCGGAGAAATTGTAGAAAAGCTGAAAATCCGGTTGCGCCGCCGAAGCGCGCGCTTCAAAGCTCAGGCGGGCTTTGCGTTCGCCGTCGCGTTTGACTTCGATTTCGTGTGATGGCGAGTAAACGCCTTTGATCGGCACGCGCGAAACGATTTCGACTTCGGCGGAAATGTTGCCGGGCGCGGTGCGCGGTGGTTGGCGATCCGTTTCGCGGTGGGGCATCGGCGGCGGTGCGACAAAGCCGTTCGCGCGCCAGCCCGTGCCGAGCGGATAGCGATAAGCCACCGTGCCGCTTTCGCCCGTCAGCACCTGGCTGTAAGTCAGTTCGATTTTCTTGTCGCTGTTGGGTTGAATTGGAAAGACGCTGGCTTGAAAAAGATTCTTCCCGGCGTATTCCAGCAACGCAGGATCGCGCCGCGTGCGCACTATGCTGTCGTAAATTCGCCGCGCTTCTTCCTTCGAGCGGACTTCACCGACCAATCGTTTGTCGCCGTCCCACATCGCGAATTCAGTGATCGAAACTTGTTCGGGCAGCGGAAAGAAATAAACGCCTTCGAGTACGAAGGGCGTGTCGTTTTCAAAGACTTGCTCGACATGCGTGACGGCGACTTGATCGCTGATCTTGGTGGAGATTTTGATGCTTTTGACTTTGAGCGGCTGTTGCGGAACTTGCGGCGGCGGCGGACAGTGCGGAATCGGGCGCGGACACGGACGCGGCAAAATAATTCCCTGCGCATTCGCGCCGGCAGTAATAAACATCCATCCAAGCAAAGCGGCAATGAACACAGTAGGCGACTTAAAAATCTTCATGCTTTCTCCTCGATTCAGGCTTAACACTGAGGGTTGATCTTGAGCTTTCTTGAGCTTGATGCTTCGGGGACGGTTTGAGAACGCAGTGTTGTTCTCCGTCTTGCAAACTTTGCTGGTTACAGCGCCGCGCAGTTTTGCGAATCCTTGCGCTCACCCCGCAGCGATGAAGTAAACTAAGTCTCGAAACGAAATCCAACTTATCATTTCTCAGGAGTCAAAAATGTCGGACAAAGATATTTTTTCAGAACGCGAGCGCGGAATGGAAACGGAATACTTTCTGAAACGCGAACAGGAATTGATCGCCAAAATGCGCGAGCGTGTTGCCCGTGAAGAAGAACGCCGGCAGATGGCTGAAGCCATCGGTGTGGCGGATGAAGACGTCCTCGAAGCCTTGCAGGATTTGGGGTATCACGCGGACACGGTCAATCTGCTTTCGGTGATTCCGTTGGTGCAGGTGGCTTGGGCCGAAGGCGGCGTGTCGGACGCCGAACGGAAATTGATTTACGAAGTCGCCGCCACGCGGGGTATCACGGAAGGAACTACGGCTTACGACAAACTCAACGAATTGTTGGCGTCTGAACCACCGCAAGCTTTCTTTGATAATTCGCTGCGCGCCGTGCATTACCTGTTTGAGTCTCTACCGGAAGATCAACGCCTGGGCAGTCGCCAAAATCTGGTTGAGTACTGCACGAAGATCGCTGAAGTTTCCGGCGGCATTCTGGGATTCCGCAAAATCTCCGATGAAGAGCGTATGGCCATCGCCCGCATCGCTTCTGAAATCGGTCAAAGCCGCCCGAACGCTGTCAAACAGGTCATCGCTTCCTGATAAAAACAATGCAGGCAGTCCGGCGCAAACCGGACTGCCTGCAAGCGGCAGAATCAGCCGCCGCTCAAGGCTTGCAGGATGTGAATTTCATCCGCCGCCTGCAACGCAATGTTCAAGCCCATCACCTTTTCTCCATTGACGAAGATTTTCATGTGCGGGCGAATCGCGTCCTGTTCGTCAATCATCCGAAAGCGAATGCCCGGATAACGCCGGTTCAAATCTTCCAGCAATTCGGCAATGGTCGCGCCTTCGGCTTCCACCTCTTTCGACTGCTTCGTGTAAGAAAGCAGCGGACTGGGAATAATTACTTTCATTGTGTTTCTCGCTTTCTACGTACGAGATCAAAAACAACCAGGCATTTAGACAGGATTGCCGGGATTTCTTCAGGATTGACAGGATATTTCCAGTGTACTTTCAACAAGCCTTTCGGATGATCCTGCCAATCCTGCGACAAATCCGGTCAATCCTGTCTATTCCACATTGATTTTGCCCCCAAACTTATTGGGGAAGTTCGACCGCTTCAACGGCGTAAACATGCGGCAGGTGACGGGCGATGCACGACCACTTTTCGCCTTCGTTCGCGCTGCCCCAGATTTCGCCGCAAGTCGTGCCGAAATAGACGCCGACCGGGTCGCGCGCATCCGCCGTCATTGCTTGCCGGAAGACCGTGAACCAGGCCTGTTCCGACGGCAAACCGTTATCCAGCCGCTGCCATTTCTTGCCGCCGTTTCGCGTCACA
Organism: uncultured Heliomicrobium sp.; assembly: GCA_964603695.1. GTDB lineage: Bacteria > Acidobacteriota > Blastocatellia > RBC074 > RBC074 > RBC074. Next base: position 4,468 of record CAZRXE010001772.1, on the reverse strand, counting down.
TAAGCCGCTGGTTTGCCGCCGGGACTGGTGCGCGGCCAAACCTGCGTGCCGTCCATCGGAAACACCCAGCAAGTGTTTGGGTCGCGCGGATGCAGCACCATCGGAAAACCAATGTCGCCGACGGCTTTCGGCATCTTTTCGCCGATGCGCTCCCAACGATTGCCGTTCGTCGGCGAACTTCGATCCAGGCGGTAAATGCCGCAGTGATTTTGCTGATACAAAATGTCCGGGTTCATCGGATGGATGCGAACGCAGTGCGGGTCCTGGCCGAATTCCGGCAGCGGATCGGGGAAGAAGTCGGCGCGGCTGCCGGCATTGAGCGGTTTCCAATCCGCGCCTTTGTCCGTGCTTTCAAACACGCCGCCGCCGGACATGCCAATGTACAGATGATTGGCATCGCGCGGATCCACAATCACCGAATGCATCTTCGGCCCGTCGGGCGTGCCGTCGCCCAAACCGCCAATCCAGGTCAACCGCATCGGATTGTCGTTGAAGCCGGAAACGGATTCCCAAGTGTCTCCGCCATCTTCCGAACGAAACAGTCCTTGTGGCGAAGTCCCCGCGTACCAAACATCAGGTTCGCTGACGTGTCCCGGCGTCAGCCAGAAAACGTGATCCACGGTCAATCCCTTTTGGCCTTCAGGCGTTGGGGCCGGCGCTTTCGGAAACGCCGGAGGCTTGGCGGCTTCCTTCCAGGTCTTGCCGAAATTGGTTGAACGAAAAACCGTCGGCCCCAAATGACCTGTTTTCGCGGCCATCAACAACGTTCGCCCGTCGCGCGGATCGAGCATCATGTGATGCACGATGTTGCCCAGATACATCGGCCCGCGCGTTTGCCATTGGCGGCGCTTCGGATCGGACACCAAGATAAAACCACCTTTTTTCGTAGCCACGAGCAAGGCGACGGAAGTGTTCGGGGATTTGGATTTGCCGGATGACTTTGGCGATTTGGCAGCTTTCGCTTGTGCGGATGCTTTGACAGCGTTTTTCATGCGAATACTCTCCCTGTTTTTTGGTGGATGGATACGCTCCGTACAGGCAGCAGAAATGACCGCGACAAAGTAATTTAGGCAGGCCGAGGATGCAACATTTGTTGCACGTGCAAAACGCGCTTAGGTCGTTATTTCGTTACGAGCGGCAGGCATCTTCAATTCGCTTGGATCAAGCTACAGCGTATTCGGTATATGGCCTGATTTCGGGTTCGCGAAAGCCCAGCACGATGTGATCTTTCGGTACGCCGGCGTCGGCCAGTTCGCGCGCCACGCCGTATTCCGTGCCGTCGTACTGCACCCAGAATTTGCCGTTGATGATGTCCACGTGAATGACCGGATGATGCACGCGATTCCGCTCCCAGCCTACGGCCATCAGCAGGTAATGGTCGCCTTCGCGATCAACCACTACATACCGCTGAATATCTCCGTATGAGTATGGAATTGCCGCATGTTCGCGGAGGATATTTTCAATGACCTGTCGGTAATGATCTAAGGAATCCATTTCAAAATCTCCTGTCGAAATTCATCGAAAATCACGAGCCGCAAGCGTTGGTTATCGAGTAGAAGCTTGCCGACATCTTGCTCGAAAACCTGTGCGGCGATCTTTTCAGTCACAGCCAGATAAAGAACCCGTTCGGGTTCCGTGAGCAACAGCACATCGTGGTAAATGACGAATTGGCCCATTGCCTTTTCGAGATCGTCCATATCAGAGTTGCTAACGAAGCTTTTGACCTCAACCGCGATTTTCCGTGTGTCTTTTTCCGCTCCGAGCAACTGCTGGGCGCCAAGGTCCACAAACATATCTTTTTTGCCGTGGCGAAGAAAAAGCGGATCGTGCGTCACCGTCCATCCGGCGTTAATCAAGGATTGTTTGACCGTGTCGTGGTACTTGTCTTTTGCGGGCATCGGCTCACCTCCGTATTTCCAAAGCGTCCAACAATTTCTGATGGATTCCGCCAAAGCCGCCGTTCGACATAACAACCACCACATCATCTTCACGCAGGTCGGGCGTCAGGTGCCGGACGATGGCCTCCGCGCCTTCGATGGAAAAAGCCTGCTTGCCAGCCGCGCGCAAATCGGCGATCAACTCATCCACGGAAAGCTGCTCTTCGGCGGCGACGCGGAAGGCTTCAAACAGCGGTGCGATGACGACGTAATCCGCCGGGGCGAAAGATTGCGGGTAAACTTTCTGGAAAATCTTTTTGCGCGTCGTCCACGAGCGCGGCTCGAAGACGGCGACGATGCGACGGCCTGGGTATTTTTGCTGCGCGCCGAGCAGCGTTTCGCGAATGGCCGTTGGGTGATGCGCGAAATCGTCAATCACGGTCACGCCGTTCACCACGCCGCGCACCTGCATCCGGCGTTTGACGCTTTTGAACGTGGCCAATGCTTCGATCACCAGGCGGCGTTCGATGCCCAATGTTTCCGCCGCCGCGATGGTCGCCAGACAGTTGCGGATGTTGAACATGCCGGCCAGCGGCGTGTGGATTTCGCCCCATTCCTTGCCTTCGCACAGAACGCGAAAGCGTGTCACTTCAGGTTGAAACTCGATTTGGCGCGCAGTCCATTTCGCGCCGGGATGTTCGACGCCGAAAGATTCGACCGGACACCAGACGCCTTGCGGTTCGATGGGCTTTTCGATGATTTCACGCACGATGGGCGAATCCCAACCGGCAATCAACCGGCCTGACGCCGGAATCAGATTCACCAGCAGCCGGAACGCTTTTTTCACTGCGTCCACCGAAGGGTAAATATCCGCGTGGTCGTATTCGATGTTATTCAGGATGACCAGGTCAGGCAGGTAATGCAGGAACTTAGGCCCTTTGTCCCAATAAGCCGTGTCGTATTCGTCGCCTTCGATGACGAAATAATTCGAGCTTGTGACTTTGAAACTCGCGCCGAAGTTTTCCGCCACGCCGCCGACCAGAAACGAAGGATCGAGGCCGCCGATTTCCATCACCCAGGCCATCAAAGAAGTCGTCGTCGTTTTGCCGTGCGTGCCCGTGACGACAGTGGAATGTTTGCCGCGAATGAACTGTTCGCGGATGATTTCGGACATTGAAGCGCAACGCAGTTTGCGGTCGAGCGCGTATTCGATTTCAGGATTGCCGCGCGAAGTCGCATTGCCCACGACGACCAGGTCGGGCGGTGCGCCGCCCTGCAAATGCGCGGCGTCGAAACCTTCGTAAGTTTCAATGCCGAGTCGTTTCAGCTCGTCGCCCATCGGCGGATAAAACGCCTTGTCCGAACCTGTGACGCGATGACCTTGTGTTTTCAGCATGCCGGCCAGCGATCCCATCGCCGTGCCGCAAACGCCGATTAAATGGAAGTGTGTTTGCTGCATTCCTTACCGCTTTTTACTTTGATTGGTTGATTGTTCTGTGGGGAACGGCGGCGATTATAACGATGGCCGCGCTGTTTCGGTAGCAGTTTGAATTTGCCTGTTCGTTTGGATAGATTGCGCGCTTCACCAATCATCAGGAGAACCTTCAATGAAAAGTACAGCAACCATGAAATCCGCGTTGATTTTGAAATGGTCAATCGTCGGCGCGGTGTTCATTCTCATCAGCCTGCCGACGATCTTCGGGTTGATTCCGCCCAATGGACATTATGGTTTTCGCGTAGCAAGGACTTTTTCGGATGAAGGACTCTGGTACGCGGCCAATCGCGCTTCGGGCATCGGTTTGTTGTTGGCAGGAGTGGTGATAGTGGCCGGCGCATTCATTACAACTCGAATGGTCGGTTGGAACACTCGCCGTGCCAATCGAATTTGTTTTCTGATTTTCCTGCTTTCGTCGTTGACTGCATTGGCTTACAGCTTTTGGGCGTTGAGCCGTATGTGAGAACTCGTCATGAAAACACTTCGAAGAGAATTTTTGACCGCTGCCGCGCTTTCGCTGGGTGCCGCGTCGCTTCAGCCTCAGGCGCAAGACAAGCCTTTTCAACCCGAAGGTGCCCGCGAAGTCTCTTTGCGCGGACGTGTGGTTTGCCTGACCGAAGAATTGGACAAACGTTTCAATGTGCTGCCGGATTGCGACAATCGCGGTCACGTTTACAGCTTGAAAACCATTGACGGCAAAATTTATCCCTTCCTGCCGACGGATACCGCCGCCGCCGTCTGGATGGACGAACGGTTCCGCGAGCGCGATCTTCAAGTCGCCGCCCGCAGCTTCCCCAACACCAACTTCATCGAAGTCATCAAGCTGCAATCCTGGAAAAACGACAAGCTGCACGATCTCTATTACTTTTGCGACATCTGCTACATCACAGCCTTCAAACCAGGCCCGTGCGAATGCTGCCAGGAACCGATTGAGTTCCGCGAAACTCCTGCGGAATCGGCGTCAGGACAGTGAGGGCAATTTACCGCAACAACTCCCTCACAGCTTTCGTACTGCAGCGCCGAAACCCGCAAGCGATAACTCATCATTAGTCTAGGAAATGGAGAAGTTTTATGTTCTGTCCCGGATGCGCTATTC